>DATBCN010000594.1:0-6564 GCA_036270475.1 Candidatus Angelobacter sp.
CTTCCATCTCTGAAACATTTGTGTAGGTGTTTGCCTTGCCACCAGGCCCGGATGACTCGCTGGTAGTCGTGGTCTTCAGCTTCAGTGGAAATCCAGGATTTAGTCCGGTACGGTGTATTTCAATCTTGTCGGAGCAGCGCTCTTCGCCGGGACGCCTGACTGACGTAACCAGCGTGGTATGACCTTCCTTTCGCGACCGCCACGATGGCGGCATGGCATCACGGTCAATGTACCAGCCATCCATCTCACTCTCTGAGCTTCCCCTATAACAATTGTCGGGGCCGCCGATAAGTTGCTCTTTGGTTACAAGGTGCCGCGCCATCTGGCCTAGAATCTCCTGCCGTTCGCCAGTATCCACGGTATCACTCTGGATGATGAACGTTTTGCCGCTGGGTTTGGTTGCAATCGATTTCACCCCCTGTGCAAGGCCGTGCATATCTGTCTGATAGCTGACGTACTCGTGCGCATCCAGATCAACGTCGTAGACCTGGATGCTGTCCGTTCCTCGCCGCCGGATCACGGCACGGTGATGGCCCTTGATTTCACCCGATTCAAATTGCATTTCGGAGCGCGCGTTCTCACCGCTGTAATACTCGGTGGTAGTGAATGAGTGGGTACCTGTGCCGCGCCGGATGGTGATTTTCAAGTCTTCCGAGACACTCTGGCCGAAAGCGACGGTTGAAAAAAATACCACGCCAACAATGCTGATCCATGAAGGAGATTGCATCGTCCAAGCCCTCCAATTTAGCGGCGCTTTTACCACGATCCAGGTTTCACCCGGTTGTCAGCAGAACGATATATAGTCTACTAGCTTGCGCGCTTTATGAATAACTATCCGTCTCAAATTAAGACGGTAAATCCTTCCTATTTTAATGTGTTTTCGGCAACTTCTCCCTTGACTTGGACAAAGGACACTGCAAAACTCACCTTGTTAAAACCTGACGTTAAAACCTGGCGAAAAACGCCGCGTGAAACCGACCCTGGCACGCAGGCGCAATCGCAGGAAAGTACTTAAGGAACAGGACTAGTTAATTGCCGTGCCGTTTCCCTCGAACGGTCCGGTTTTATAAGAAGTTGGGCAGTCGCGAATTTATAGGAACTTGTCTCTCAAGGTTTAGTTGTAAAACACGGCGCAAGCCGTGTGGGCCGAACCCGACGGGTAGGGATTCACTTCTGGGATTTCCATTGTCACTTGTGTGCTCTGGCCGAATTCCTGGGCGTGAATGCAGGAAAGGGGGCACTCTCAAATGGAGTTCCAGGACAAGGTTCTCAAGTGTGTGGACTGCGGCGCCGACTTCATATTTACCGCTGGCGAACAACTCTTCTTCCACGATAAGCAATTCAAGAACGAACCCAAACGCTGCAAAAACTGCAAGGGGAAACGCGCCCAGGCACTGGGATTGCCGCAAAATGGCGGCAACTACCAGCGAGTTGAAACCAAGGCGGTCTGCTCCGGATGCCAGCGGGAAACCACCGTGCCGTTCAAGCCCACGCAGGGACGTCCAGTGTTTTGCCGGGAGTGCTTCCAGCAGCGCAAAGTGACCGCCGCTACGGCCTAAAGCCAACCTTCCTTCTCCAGAAGCAGGGTACCTTGAACACAAAGCCCCAAGTGTGTCCACACTGGGGCCATTTGAAAAGATTTCTTTTTGCGCAGGCGTGTTCTTATGCCGGTTTTTTGGCCGCCTGTATAGTCGGCGTCTTCTCGGATACACGCGTAGCCTGCTGCCGCTGGTCTTCATGCTGGATCAACAAGACTTCAATGCGGCGCAGCAGATCATCCGTATTCATGGGTTTTACCAGCATGGAGTTGGCGCCTTGGGTCTTCCAGTCGCCGCCCAGCAGCGGATAGGCGGTAAGAATGGCCACCGCTGGATTGTACTCAGTCTTTTTGGCCGCGCGGATCACGTCATAACCCGCCTTGTCATGCTCCATTTTCATGTCGGTAATGACCATGTGATAGGTATTGGCCTTCAGCTTGGAGATGGCTTCCTTGGATGAAACCGCTGTCTCCACCTCAAAATGGTGAATTTCCAGGATGGTTTTGAGTGTCAGCAGAATGGCCAGTTCATCGTCAACCAATAGAATGCGGCGTTTCATGGGAACTCCCGGGAAAGGTTCGTAAAACCGTTTGAAATCCAGCTAACTCGGTTTATCGCGGTAATGAGATGCATGAGCAACTCTGTTTGGTTGTGAGTTGCTGCTGAATCAATTTTTGAACCCTTCGTTAGCACATTATAATACTTATCGTGCCCGGATTTTTTGTCCAAAATTTCGGTTGCCGCGCCACGCAAGCCGATGGCGCCGCGCTGGAGCGCCAGCTTGCGGCCCAGGGGCTTGCTCCGGCCACGTCGGCCATGGAAGCCGAATTTGTGGTGCTGAACACCTGTACCGTGACTGCCGCGGCAGACCAGGACGCTCGCGCCTCTATCCGGCGCATCCATCGGGAAAACCCGGACGCAAAGATCATGGTTACTGGCTGTTATGCCCAGCGCGCCCCCCGGGAGATTGCCGCGCTGCCCGGCGTGACGTGGGTGGTGGGAAATTCGCACAAGCATCAAGTAGCGGAGATCACCACGCAGAGTTGGAAATCAGTGGTCCAGGAAAATGGAAGCGAGCTGGCGCAACAACAGAAAAACTTTATCTCTCTGGAAACCGTGGCCCTTTCCGCGCCGGCCTTTACTCTTGTAGGCGATATCTTTGCCCATACCGAACTTGTCGCAGCTCCGGTCTTTGCCGGCGACGGCATCGCGGAAAAAACCCGTCCTAACCTGAAAGTGCAGGATGGCTGCGACAATCGCTGCTCCTTCTGCATTATTCCCAGCGTCCGCGGCCAGAGCCGGTCGATGAAGATGGACCGCGTGATTGAAGAGGCGAATGCGTTGGTCGCAGCGGGCTATCGCGAACTGGTGCTCAGCGGCATCAACCTGGGCCGCTGGGGCCGCGACTTTCAGCCGCAACAAAGGTTTGAACAACTGGTCCGCGCACTGCTGGAATATACCGGCATTGAAAAAATCCGTATCAGCTCAGTTGAACCCATGGACTGGAGTGACGAGTTGATCGGTCTGATCTCAGGCTCGCCGCGTATCGCCAAGCATGCGCATGTCCCACTGCAGTCCGGCAGTGACCGCATTCTGCGGCGCATGCATCGCAAATACCGGCCCTGGCACTATGCTGAGAAAATCCGCAAAATCCGTGAAGCCATGCCTGACGCCGCCATTGGCGCTGACGTGATGGTCGGCTTCCCCGGCGAAACGGACGAACTATTTGAAGAAAGCCGCAGCTTCATCGAACACCTGCCGTTTACTTATCTGCATGTGTTCACGTATTCATCGCGACCGGGAACGCCTTCTGCAGCCATGCCGAACCAGGTGCCGGTGCATATTGCGCGCGAAAGAAACCGCTTACTGCGTGAGCTGGCGGCGGAGAAGAATCACGCCTTCCGCCAGAGCTTTGTTGGACGGGCGCTGGAGATAATCACGCTGCAAGCCGGCGGCGATGGCTGGACGGAAGCCCTGAGCGATAACTTCCTCAAAGTCCGCCTGGCTGGCCGGCACCAACCGAACGAGTGGATCATGGTGGATATCGAAGGAGCTGGCGATGAAAATTTACTGGCCGTGGCACGGGAAGAAGCTGCTCTCGTTGTTTGAAAAACGCGTACCTTGGCGCGATGAAGGGCCAACTGACAGGCCGCCAATTCTTCCCTGCGAGACGCCGTATCGCGGACCGCACCCGCTGAATGCACCCGGTCCTTTCTTTGTCGAGAACCAGGAATGTATCGCTTGCGGCTATCCTCACGTGCTTGCTCCAGATTTGATGGAGTGGGAAAAGGATGTGGAAGGCCGGGAATCTCACTGCTATTTCAAGAAGCAGCCAGAGACGGAGTATGAGCTTGAACAGGCAATAAATGCCATTCAGGGCAGCTGCTGTGGGGCACTACAGTACAGTGGAAACGACCCAAAGATCCGGAAACGGCTTCATAAACGCTAACTACCGCCAAAACGTCGCTGCACACATTTCGGGTTTGGCGTTATATGCGCTGAGATCGAGCACAAATTGCTGCACCGGAACCTTCTTTCCTTGCGGATAATAGGTGATCACCTGCCTGCCGCTATCGGTCTTGATTGTCAGCCTTACCTGCTTTGTGGAGTCATCGTTATTGATCGACCAGCCGATCAGCTGCTGGCCATCGCGAAGTCCGGCCTTGTAGGCCTCGCTGTCCTGCTTGAGGCCAACAACTTTGTGGGGCTCAGCATCGACAGAGCTCCGATCAAAGCCCAGCTCGAAACGGCTTATGGACTCAAGTCGCGACTCGGCGCATGGGCCAAGCGCATTCCTGGGCATGTCGATCTCTCCTCCGTATTCAACGTACCGGCGAAGCTGCGTGAGCGACGTGCTGCCCACATATTTGCCGGCAGCCTTGAAAAACCGCTTGTTGGAAATAAATAACGGCTTGCCGTGCTTGCGCTTGTGCTCAGCATTCTGGCGCGCGAGAAAGAACATCAGATCGTCAAGGGTAGAGCGGCCGTGGCTCTGGGCGCGGATGGTAACGTCGAGCCAGGCTGCAATCACGTCTCCACGCTGGTATTCCAGGCCCGAAAAGCGTGATTTATCAGCTCTGCGGCTACGCACAAACTCCTTGAGCGGAACATTCTTTGCGTCATTCAGGGCGTAATTTCGAAGGTTCAGGTTGAAAGTGTCCACGTAATTCGGAAAAGCGAGCCATCCTGTTCGGCACAGCATAAGCGCCTCGTAATACCTGGTAAATCCTTCTGAAAACCAGTTTACAGCTTCTTCTGTATCCGGCATCTGGCCGATGCGATAGGGATTCCAGGAGTGGAACTCCTCGTGGGAAATCTGGTTCAGGATCGCCTGGGACATCGTGTCGAGTCTGGGAAGATGCTCCATGAACGCATTGGTGAGCGCCGTGCCGCCGGAGCTGCCGTGATCAAAGTCTAACGGCGTGAGGGTTATCAGGAAATAGGGAAAGTTGTTGTCATGCCAGAATGTCCGCTGAAATTCGACGATACCGCTGATCCTGTTGGTCCACTCCTGGTCACTGAAGCTCCACGTTCCGCGAATGGCCAAAATGAGGGCGTTTCCAGCGATAACACCGCGATAGATGCGATAGTCGCCGCCAACAAAAAGTGAGTTCAGGGCGTCATACCAGTTGCCTTGAAATGACTGGCACCGCTCGTCGGCGAAGCTGGTTGCCAGCGACCAATCTTTCGGCAGCTTGGACCAGTCGAAGTGGACTTCGACCGGTGTGAAACCACTCAATTTTGGATGGACCAGCGAAGTGATTCCGATCAGGTGGAAGTAGCTGGGAGAAAGATCAGCATAAAAGCGGGTTTTAGTGTCCAGTGGGCCGCTCCATTGCTTGACCAAGACGTAAGAAATCCGCACAGGAACATTTGGTCGGGAGCGCACCTCCCTTTTCGTGGGATCTTTTGTCGCTTTAAGGTTCGTTCCTGGCGAGGCGGCAAGCTCTGTGACAGACTTGTATGCTTCCTTCTGTCCCGCCCATTCCGAGGGCAATATCAGGCTGGTCTTTCCTGACCGGCCACTGTTGAATTCCAGGGTCACGCGCAAAGCGAGCTTGTCCGCGAAAATATCGGGCTCAAATGAGTAGTTGAGCACCCCTGCCGATGCCGGCGGAGCGAAGTTGCATTGAGCAAAGGCGGCGCCGCTCAGCATGCAAGACAAAATGATCGCTATTTTGAAGTGGCGCATGGGAGTGAATATTTCAACTTCAGAACGCGCCCCGGCAACATTTTTTGCGGGCAAATCTTTAAGGCAGGCCGCAGTGAGACGCGCCGTTTTCCATTTAAGATTACATGCTTGACGTCCGACGGCGTAGCATTGCGACAGACCGCACTTGTCATCTCGCTTCCGCGGCTGCGGCCCATGCTATAATTTTCACTGTCTTGCCACGTGTTGTGGCACTCCCCGCAATTCCACTAAAAGCGTGAGTTTGCCGGGACGGTTCAGGAGGATCGCATAGATAAACGGTTTATTCGCATGAATGAGCGCATCCGCGCGCGGGAAATCCGCGTGATCGGGGCAGACGGTGAGCAGTTGGGCATCATGACCCCGCAGGATGCGACACGGAAAGCCCGCGAGCAGAACCTTGATCTGGTAGAGATTTCTGCCACCGCGATCCCCCCGGTCTGCCGCATCATGGACTACGGCAAGTTCTTATACGAGCAAGAAAAGAAAGAACGGGCGGCGAAGAAGAACCAGAAGCAGATCGTCCTGAAAGAAGTAAAGTTCAGCGTCAACGTTGACGAGCATGATTACGTCACCAAAAGGAACCATGTGCTCCGGTTCCTGAGCGAAGGCGACAAGGTGAAAGCCAGCCTGCGCTTCCGTGGACGCGAAATGGCCCACCAGAACCTGGGACGCAAGGTGCTTGAGCGCCTGATTAATGAAGTAGGCGACAAAGGGATTGTGGAATTCAGGCCGCGCATGGAAGGCAATACCGTGCATGTGATCCTGGCCCCGCCCAAGCAGGTGCCCGGCGGCAAAAAGCCGGAGAATGCAGCAGGACAGGGAGCAAGCAAGAAA
>DATBCN010000595.1:0-6203 GCA_036270475.1 Candidatus Angelobacter sp.
ATTTGCCGCGATCTGGTTTCCACGCAGGATTTTTCTCCCGCGGAGACCACGTCACTGTTCGAGCTGACGCACATCATCAAGCATCGGCCCGCCGATTTCCGGGGCGCGCTTGCCGGGAGGCAACTGGTCTTGTTCTTTGAAAAGCCTTCTTTGCGTACACGCCTTACGTTTGAGGCGGGAATGGCCAGCCTGGGTGGGACGTCACTGTTCATGGACCAGACGAATTCCCTTTTGGGCGAACGCGAGCCGGTCTGTGACATTGCGCGGAACGTGGAGCGCTGGGTGGATGCGGTTGTGCTCCGCACGTTTTCCCACAAAACCATTGTGGAGATGGCGCGGCATACCTGCATTCCGGTGATCAACGCGCTGAGTGACGAGGAACATCCCTGCCAGGCCTTTGCCGACTTCTTTACGCTGGAAGAGAAATTTGGCGACCTGAGCAAAATCCATCTGGCTTACGTGGGTGACGGCAACAACGTGGCGCACTCTTTGATGCTGGCGGCAGCCGCACTGGGTACGAGTATCTCCGTGGCCACGCCGGAAGGTTATGCGCCAAGCCCGGAAATGACAGCCGCGGCAAAACGGATTGCGCGGACAACAGGCGCAATCATCGACATTACGCACAATGCCGCCAAAGCCGTTACCGGCGCGGACGCCATCTATACCGACGTGTGGGCCAGCATGGGACAAGAGGACGAGGCAACGGAGCGGGCAAAGATTTTTGCGCCCTATCAGGTGAATGACCAACTCTTCTCATACGCCGCGCCGCATGCTGTCTTTATGCATTGCCTGCCGGCGCATCGCGGAGAAGAGGTTGCGGCCAACGTGATCGATTCACCACGGTCCATCGTCTTTGACCAGGCTGAGAACCGGATGCACATACAGAAAGCGATTTTACTTTTACTGCTGGGCAGCGGCATGCGCACCGCACCCACAAGGAGCAATCATGCGTGAGAAGGTTGTATTGGCATACTCCGGAGGCCTTGACACCTCCATCATTATTCCGTGGCTCAAGGAAAACTATAACTGTAACGTGATTGCCATGATTGCCGATGTGGGCCAGGGCGATGACATTGACGCCGTTGTGGAAAAAGCCCACAAGACCGGCGCGGCCAAGGTGATCGTAAAAGACCTGCGCGAGGAATTCCTGCGCGACTACGTCTTCCCTGCTCTGCGCGCCGGCGCGGAGTATGAACATAAATATCTGCTGGGAACTTCACTGGCACGGCCAGTGATCGCAAAGCACCAGGTTGAAGTGGCGCTCCAGGAAAACGCAACGGCACTTGCGCACGGCTGCACCGGCAAGGGCAATGACCAGGTCCGCTTTGAGCACGCTTTCCAGGCGCTTGCGCCCGACTTGAAAATCATTGCGCCGTGGCGGGAGTGGACGCTCAAGTCACGGGAAGACTGCCTGGATTACGCCGAACAACGCGGCATCTCCGTGACGGCAAGCCGGGAGAAGATCCACAGCCGCGACCGCAACATCTGGCACTTGAGCCACGAAGGCGGCGAACTGGAAGACCCGGCCAACGCGCCTTTTGAATCCACTTGGCAGATGACACGGTCGCCGCAGGAAGCTCCCGACCGCGAGGAAACCGTGGTCATTGGATATGAGTCCGGCACTCCGGTTTCAGTCAATGGACAAAAGCTTGACCCGGTTGCATTGGTTGAGCTGCTGAATGAAATTGGTGGGCGCAACGCGATTGGCCGCATTGATCTGGTGGAGAACCGCTTTGTCGGCATCAAATCGCGGGGCTGCTATGAGACGCCCGGCGGCACGCTGCTGCTGACGGCGCATCGCGAACTGGAAGCACTTTGCCTGGAGCGCGAAGTGATGCACTATAAGCAGCTCATTGCGCTCAAGTACGCTGAAATCGTTTATTACGGCCTGTGGTTCACGCCGCTGCGCGAAGCCCTGGATGGCTTTGTTGAGAAGACGCAGAAAGAAGTGAGCGGCACCGTGACACTGAAACTTTATAAGGGCAACGTCACAATTGGCGGACGCGAGTCTGAGTTCTCACTCTATCGGACTGATCTTTCGTCGTTCACCATGAGCGAAAGCTATGACCAGAAAGACGCCGAGGGATTCATCCGTATTCTTGGCCTGCCTGCACGCTCGCAGGCAAGGCTGAAGCAAAAGCCGGGCATAGTGACGGAGGAGACCGCGAAGTGAAGATGTGGTCAGGCCGTTTCCGGCAGCCGTTGGACCCACATTTCGAAGAGTGGCAGCGATCATTTCCGTTTGACCAGAAGCTGCTGCGCTACGAACTGGCGGCCAGCCGTGCCCACGCGCAGGCCCTGAAAGCTGCGGGGACCATTACGCCCGCGGAGTTCGGCCTGATTTTGTCCGCGCTGGACGAGATCGCCAAGACCAGCGAGCAGGAGCCGGAATACTTCAACGATCCTGAGGCGGAAGACGTTCACCATTTTGTTGAGAAAAAACTGGTGGCGCTGATCGGCGAATCTGGCAAGAAGCTGCATAGCGGACGCAGCCGGAATGAACAGATCGCCACCGATCTGCGCTTGTTTACCCGTGACTCCATCGACCATCTGCGCTCACTTCTTGGCGATTTCCTGGAGACGCTGGTGGACCGCGCCGGCAAAGCGAAAGCACTGTATATGCCCGCGTATACGCATCTACAGCGGGCAGAGCCGGTGCTGGCTGCACACTGGCTGCTGGCATACTTTGAAATGTTCTGGCGGGATGGCGAACGCTTGCTTAATTGCCACGAGCGCGCAAATGAATGCCCGCTGGGTTCAGGGGCAGTGACTGGGGCCACGCTTCCGCTTGATCGAGCGCTGGTAAGCCGGGCGTTGGGATTTACGCGGCCTACGGCAAACAGCATGGACGCCACAAGTGATCGTGACTTCGCGCTGGAATTTGTCAGCAGCCTTGCGGTGCTTGGAGTTCACCTAAGCCGCTGGGCGGAGGAATTTATTCTTTTCGCGACACAAGAATACGCCTTCATCAAACTTCCTGAGGCTTATTCCACCGGCAGCAGCGCCATGCCGCAAAAACAAAATCCGGATGCGCTGGAACTGATTCGCGGCAAGTCCGCGCGGCTCCTCGGCAACCAGGTGGCTTTGCTGGCCACGATGAAGGGCCTGCCCCTTGCCTACAACAAAGACATGCAGGAGACACAGGAGCCATTGTTCGATGCTGTTGGCACAGCGGTCCATTGCCTGAAAGTGGCCACGGGTTTTATGCGCCAGGTGGAGTTTAATCAGGAGCGCATGAAAGCGGCCTGCGAAAGCGGATTCATGAACGCCATGGCAGCGGCCACGTATCTGGCCAAGCGAGGCGTTCCGTTTCGCCAGGCCCATGAGGCTGTGGCGCACGCGGTGCAGAAATGTGTCCAGCAGGGCTGTGAGTTGGAAGAACTTTCACTCGAAGAGCTGCGCGAATTCAGCCCTGCCTTTGGTGCGGATATTTACGAGAATTTAAAAGTAGAAAACGTGCTGGCGTGTCACGATGTGCTGGGCGGAACGGCGCAGCATCGAGTGCAGCAGGCGATTACGGCGGCAAAAGAAAAGCTGGCTGCCCTGCAGGAGGCGCATGGTACACACGCGTAAGGCCATCCTGCCGGACGTGGAGCGCATCCACGCCATCATTCGCCGGTATTCGGAGAGCGGGACTTTGTTGCCGCGGACCATGGCAGAGTTGTGTGAGAATGTACGTGATTTTGTCGTAGTGGAAAATGATGGACAGATTGTCGGCTGCGGCGCGTTGCATTTGTACGGCATGCACCTGGCGGAAATCCGCTCCATTGCCGTGGTGCCCGCGGCAAAGGGCTGCGGCGCTGGCCGCAAGCTGGTGGAAGCCCTGCTGGATGAAGCGGAGTCCCATCGCGTGACCTGCGTTTGCCTGTTCACGCGGATTCCGGATTTCTTTGCGCACATGGGTTTCGTTGTGGCCACGCGTGAAGAGCTGCCGGACAAGATTTATAAAGATTGCGTCCACTGCCCCAACCTTTACGCATGTGACGAGATCGCCATGGTGCGCGGTTCCATACCGCAGAACGTTGGCACGCGTGAAGCGCAAATACTCATCCCGCTGGTGAGGCTGGGTGCGTGAACGGAAAACCGCCCCAGGGATTTCTTTTTTCCGCATGTGCCGCCGGCATCAAGGCCAGCGGCAAACCCGATCTTGCGCTGGCGCTTGTGCCGGATGGAGCTTCCGCCGCGGCGATGTTTACGCGCAACCAGATTGTTGCCGCGCCGGTAACGGTTGGCCGAGAAAACCTTCGCCGTGGAAGCGGACTAATGCGGGCGCTGATTGTGAACGCCGGCAATGCCAACTGCGCCACCGGAAAGCAGGGGCTGAAAGCCGCGACCAGCGTTTGCGCAAGCCTGGCCAAGCAAATTAAGGCCCGGCCACACCAGGTGTTCCCTGCTTCCACGGGGATCATCGGCGTACAACTGCCAGTGGAAAAGATCCAACGCGCATTGCCTGCGCTTGTCACTGCGGCTGCCGGCGGCGATGACGCTTTCGAACAGTTTGCCACCGCCATCCTTACCACGGACACGCACAAGAAAGTCGCTTCGCAATCCGTCGTCTACAACCAGACTGAAATCAGGCTGGCTGGAGTGGCCAAGGGCGCGGGCATGATCCATCCCAACATGGCTACGATGCTGGTCTATCTTTTTACTGATCTGGCGGCCAGCCCGCGTGAGTTGCACCAATGCCTGAAAGCTGCCGTGGACCAGAGCTTCAATAATATTTCCATTGACGGCGACACCTCTACCAACGATACGGCGCTGTTGCTGGCCAGCGGCCAGAGCGGCGTGCAGTTCAAGTCTGTGAGCGGGGAATTTCAGGCGGCGCTGACCAAGGTCTGCCGGTCACTGGCCGCGCAAATTGTGGCCGATGGTGAAGGCGTACAACACGTGGTCCGGTTGAACATTGAACAGGCGCGGTCACGGAGTGAAGCACGGCAGATCGCGAGCGCGATTGCGAATTCGCCACTGGCAAAGACAGCCTGGGCGGGCGCTGACCCTAACTGGGGACGCATCCTGGCCGCCATTGGCTACTCGGGCGTAAAGATCAGCCCGGAGCGCATCAACATCTATTTGGGAAATCAGCAGATTTGCCGGCACGGTGCGGCGTGCCTGTTTGACGCGGAACGCGCGCATGCCTACATGTCAGAACCGGTGTATGAGATTCGGATTGCCCTGGGCGCGGGAAGCGCGGTCCTTGAGTATCTTTCCTGCGATCTAACGGCAGAGTACGTAAGGATTAATGCGGATTATTCGACATAGCATTCAGTATCCGGCAGTCGGCAATCGGGCAATCTTTACCACAAAGGGCGCGCAGGGACGCAAAGAAAGAAGAAACCCTGAATTGCTATTCCTCTTTGCGATCTTTGCGTCCGTTGCGGTGAGGTCTTTCGGCTGAGTGCTGCGCTTTGTCGCGCTTTGCCGCTTTGCGTACTGCTCTCTGAATCGGTATTTTAGATACAGAGATGCCACAGACCTTAGCCGAATATCCCCAGTTACACCTGGCGCGCAAGGACGAGGTTGCCTACGTCTATCGCCGCGGCTTTCGCACGCTGCGGTGGACCTACCGGCAGCTTGCCGAGCTGGCATTCCGCTTTGCCCGTGAACTGGAGGCGAGAGAGATTGGCAAGGGCGACCGTGTGCTGCTGTGGGGTGACAATAGCGCTGAATGGGTTGGGGCGTTCTTTGGTTGCATGTTGCGTGGCGCGGTTGCCGTCCCCATGGACAGGATTGCCGCTGCAGACTTTGCGCAGCGCGTGGCAGCGGACGTTGACGCCAAGCTGGTGGTCTGCGCCAGTGCTCTGGCGGAACACGCGGGCACTCGACCTTATCTTGAGTTTGAGAGTTTAAGCATCGCACTTCAACAACGATCCGCGGAACCCTATGCGCCTGTCGCGTTCAGCCGCGATGATACGGCACAGATCGTCTTTACCTCCGGGACCACGGCAGAACCGCGAGGCGTGGTGCTGACGCATGGGAACATCCTGGCCAGCGTTGATCCCATTGAACGGGAGTTTCCCAAGTATCGGCGGCGGGAGAGATTGTTTCATCCCATACGATTTCTGGAGCTGCTGCCGCTGAGCCATGTCTTTGGACAGTTCATGGGGATGTTTATCCCTACGCTGCTAGGCGGCACGGTGCATTTCCAGGAAAGCTTCAAACCGACCGACATCGTCGCCAACATCAAGCGGGAGCGGATTTCAGTG
>DATBCN010000596.1:0-2095 GCA_036270475.1 Candidatus Angelobacter sp.
CCTCTGAGAGCTACGTAAAAATAAGGTTCCCTCACCCGCAAAAAGCGCGGGTTCGGGCTTTCAGATGTTTATTCCCCGGCTGATTTTGCCGCTGCCGGCTTCCACCGCAATACTGGCTTTCTTGCCGCGGCCGTCTCGTCCAGCCGTTTTACGCGCGTGTTGTGAGGCGCATTTCTTACGAACTCAGGATCCTCTTCTGCTTCTCGCGCAATCGCCTTCATTGCATCCACCAGCAGGTCTAGTTCTTCCAGCGACTCGCTCTCCGTGGGCTCGATCATGATCGCGCCATGCACCACCAGCGGAAATGACACAGTATAAGGATGGAAGCCGTAATCAATCAGCCGCTTGGCGATGTCTCCGGTCTTTACACCCTTCTGCTCCTGGGTGCTGTCGCTGAAAACCACTTCATGCATTGACGGGCTTTGGTACGGCAAATGGTAATCGCCTTCCAACTTTTTGCGGATGTAGTTGGCGTTCAGCACCGCGTCTTCTGTCGTCTGCCGAAGTCCGTCCGGCCCGTTCGCGAGCGTATAGGCCAGCGCCCTCACGTGCATGCCGTAGTTCCCATAAAACATGCGCACGCGTCCCACGGATTTTGGGCGATCATAGTCAAACGCCAGCGTTCCGTCGGCTCGCTCCACGATTACCGGCTTGGGTAAAAATGGCTCCAGAATTTTCTTGCACGCCACCGGTCCCGATCCTGGTCCTCCTCCGCCATGCGGCGTGGAAAAAGTCTTGTGCAGGTTCAGGTGCATCACGTCCACGCCAAAATCGCCGGGACGCGTTTTGCCCACCAGCGCATTCATATTGGCGCCATCCATATATAAGAGGCCGCCTTTTTCGTGCAGAATCCCGGCGATCTTGTGTATCTCCTGCTCAAAGATGCCCAGCGTGTTGGGATTGGTCAGCATTAGCCCGGCGACATCTTCATTCATCTGCGCCGCCAGCGCGCTCACGTCCACCATGCCGCGTGAGTTTGACTTCAAATTCTCCACGGCGTAGCCGCAGATCGCCGCTGTGGCCGGATTGGTCCCGTGCGCGGAATCCGGAATGAGTATCTTCTTGCGCGGGTTCCCCTTTGACTGCAGATATGCATGCATCAGCAGGATGCCGGTCATTTCGCCATGTGCGCCCGCCGCGGGCTGCAGCGTGATGGCGTCCATGCCGGTAATGTCCAGCAGGCAATCCGAGAGCGTCTTCATCACGCGCATTGCGCCTTGTGAAACTTCCGCCGGCTGGTACGGATGCGCGTTGGCCAGTCCGGGAAAACGCGCCACCACTTCATTCACGCGCGCGTTGTACTTCATGGTGCATGATCCCAGCGGATACATTCCCAGATCAATCGCGTAATTCCAGGTGGAAAGCCGGGTGAAATGGCGGATGATCTCCATCTCGCTTACTTCCGGCATGTTGCCCAGATCGGCGCGGGCGGAAGCGCCAAGGGCCTTCTTGTAATCGACCTCCGGTACATCCAGCGGCGCCAGCCGATAACCTTTCTTTCCCGGCGACGACCGCTCAAAAATCAGCCCTTCATTCTGGTTGACGTGCAGCGTCGCTTTCTTAATGTCTTTATTGCTCATTGGCCCACCGCCTGCGCTGCCGCGTCGATCTGCTCTTTGCTGTTCAGTTCCGTACAACACCACAAGGACGCGTTGCCAAGTTCAGGATAGTGCCAGCCCAGCGGGAAGCCGCCAATCATCTTTTTCTCCAGCAATCGCTTATTCATTGCATGCGGATCGTCTTTGGTCTGCACCACGAACTCATTGAAGCGCGGCGCTCCGGCAAAAAGCACCTTGGTCTTTTTTCCAAACTCGTTGCTCGCGTAGGTCGCTTTGGCCAAATTCTGCTGTGCCAGCTCTTTCAGTCCTTCACGGCCATAGATGGTCAGATAAATTGTCGCCATGGTGGCAATCAGCGCCTGGTTGGTGCAGATGTTCGACGTGGCTTTCTCGCGGCGGATATGCTGTTCCCGTGTGGAAAGCGTGAGCACAAAGCCGCGCTTGCCGTCTTTATCTTTAGTCTCGCCCACAAGCCGGCCGGGAATCTGCCGGACGAATTTTTCCTTGGTCGCCATCACACCAGCGTAAGGCCCGCC
>DATBCN010000597.1:0-2830 GCA_036270475.1 Candidatus Angelobacter sp.
GATTAAGAGCCGTCCAGCATGTGTGCAAGCGCTGGCAAAAGAATTCCCGCTTAACACTAGTTTTCAAATAGAAGATGGCGACAAGTGGTATTTGGTCGGCTACACCGAAGACGATAAATTGATTGTCTCGCGCTTCGATCCATTCAAGGAATACACGCGCGCCATGGAAGATCGCAGCTATATATGCGCGTCGCATATTCGCAAACACTTCTATAAAGACCAACATTGATCTTGCAAATAACAGCGCCGCATTTTTGCGCTGGCGTGGTGCTAGCTAAGAATGGCGTGGGTGAGCGCGCCGCGCCGATCTTGCGCTATATGGTGGGGTGGACCTTCCCGGCGATTACTCAGTATTGCAGCAAGAAAAAATGGCACATGGCAGTGATATGAAAGCGCCATTCACGATTGAGCATCACCCTGGCTGGACTGGCGCATTTACGCGCCACCAGGCGCGGGAAGCCAATTACCCGAACGGCTGCCGCATTCAGAAGATCAAAGAGGACCAAGGCGACGCCACGCCTTTGGGGACGCAGGGCACAGTGTTGGGCTCCGTCCATGTGAATGGTCCTGGCTTGGGCACTGCCTACTTTGTGGAGTGGGACAACAAACCGAATTGCGCGCGCTTTGTGGTGGAATGGAAGCTGGCGCGCGCGTGAAACACATATCCTAGAACTAGATATGTCACGCCTGTAAGCCTTGGTTTGGCCTAGACATTCATTCCCGTGGGATAGTTCTAAACAAAATAAAATTAGCGGGTGAAAAAACAAACCCGCGAAAAGATAAGCGCAGCAGCCGAAGAGGCGTTGAGCCACGCGCCATGGATTCATCTGAAGGATGCTGCTGTCTTGTTTGGCGTGAGTTTTGGCCACGCACAAAATTTGGTCTATCAAGGTAAATTCCCTGTGCCTACGCAGATGCTTGGTAGGCATCGCATAGTGTTCAAGGCAGTGATAGCCAAATATTTCCAGGATCAAGAAAAAAAGGCGCTGCAAAGCCTGGGGAAATAAGTGTGTACGCGGGTGATGGCAGCACCCGCGCACACATCAAACACCATCAAACACAAACAAGAGAAGGCGACGCGGAGTATATGCCAGCGATAACGCCAGGCAAACGCATACAAATCAGCTGAAACAATCCTAACTCTACTGGGCGCGTCATCTCTTTGACGCGCCTCTTTTTTTGTCGCATCTTCCGCGCTCAATGATTGCTGAAACGCGCAGACGGCTGAAGGAATGGGGATGCTGGGCCTGTGGTGGTGACCCGTCCGTGTCATCGATGTTCAAGGTGATGTTTGGGCGCGGCTCGCAAAGCTTGACCTACATGCCCGATCACATCCAAGAAATTGACCACATCATCTGTACTTCTCCCCCTGACATTCGCGCCATTCTCATCAAGTTCTACACGCAAGGTGGCACCATTCAAGACAAGGCAATCAGCATAGGTTTAGACCGGCGCACCCTCATGCGTCGCGTGGATCGGGCCGACTGGTACGTCCATTCACGTCTTGACATGCTGCCCACGATAAGCGCATCTTCGCGCCAGAATGAGTTTGGTGTCACCAAACTCCGACATAGGCCCCTTCGCGGCCACTCCCTGACTCCAACTACCTGAAGGATTGCCACCATGGCCAAGTCTTACAATGAGAATCGTGAGTCTGTGAAAGGCATGAGCCGATCCCACGGCAAGGGTACAGAGACGGTAAAAGAGATTGAGCATGTGGGCGGCAGCGGCGAGCATTGCGTACGCTTCAAGATGCCAGAAGGCGTGGTGGACCACTCGAATGTGCGCAGTACTCTGAAGGAGTAAGCGCCGTGCCAATCATCCCGTCCATGGCGTTGCAGACGCCACCGAAGGTGGGAGGGCTTGCACCGTCGCTGCTGTCGGCTGGGCCTAGGCCCATGCGCACCATTCAGCCCGTACCCAATCCCATGCGCACGGCGCAAGTGCAGACGCCAGGCCAGGCCGCGCAGGCTCAAGGCCTGCCGCATTACTCACTTGCGCCAGAGCCAGGCATCGGCATGAACAATCGGAATAGGTTAAGGTGAGCTATGCCCAAAATCCAATTTGATCCGCGCAGCAATACCAAGAATGGCAAGCCACGGCAAGAGCCGTACGAGAAAGAAAACGGCGCGCGGCTGGTGGCTAAGGCCAAAAAGAATGAGTACGACCCCGGCGCTGGGCAATTTCGCATTGGTGAGAATCAGGCTAAGAAGATCAATCACGACGCGATGCCGAAGTAATGCCTGAGCCCATTAAAGGTGAATCCTTGTCTGATTTTGTCGGCAAGTTCATGGGCTCGAAGGAATCGCGCAAGTCTTTCCCGAAGTCTAAGCAGCGCGCTGCCGTTGCCTATTCTGAATTCCGAAATAGCAAAAAAAAAAGTAGCGCAAAGCTAGATAAGCAAAAGGCTGGCGAGATACGCCAGCGGCGGCAAGCGGGGGAATCCTTAGAATCCCTTGCGCGCCATTTTGAAATCTCAAAGGCCATGGCCAGCAAAGTGGGCCGTGGTGAATCGTGGAAAGAGGATGATTCAGGACGGCGCTAGAGTCACAAACGCCACCATCACGGCGATCCCCGCCAGCGCGCAGCTGCGCCCGTTGGGAAATAGTCTCATCGTGGAGCCGTTGGACTGGGAGCCTTCCAAGATTCTAAACGTGGTGTACATGGGCCATCCGTTGCGCGGCGTGGTCCGCGCAGCTGGGCCAGGCAAACACCCCACGCGCTACAACGGACGCAAAGGCGCGCGCACCCGGTCATGGGAATCAAAGGTATTTGTGCCCACCACGGTCAAGGTCGGCGATGTGGTTGAACTTGGGGGCTTGGAGATTCG
>DATBCN010000598.1:0-5967 GCA_036270475.1 Candidatus Angelobacter sp.
AAGTCGACAAGAATTTCCTGCAGCGCGCCAAGCGTGCTTGATACCGGAATGAAATCTTCGAGCGCCGAACTTTGCACGGAAATAGCGGTATCGTCACTCAACGCGCCGCCAGGCACAGAGAGCGTGGAGATTCCATCACTCAGGGTCAGCGGATCACTGCCACCTGGCTGGCCGCGCACGCCTTCCCTGCCGGCAAGAATATCCAGATGGACTTTACCGGTCAGCAGCTCCGTATTGCCAAAGGTACGGGCTGGGGTAACCGGGAACAGCGCGCCCATCGCGGAGTTGGCCGGGGCCAGCGCACTATAAAGAATGATGTCTTCCGAGCGGCTTTCTTCAGAAACAGCGGCACCGCTCTTGAGCGAGAATCTTTCCGAGACGTTGGCTTGAATTACCGTACCGGAAGGAACATAGGCTTGCGACTGTATTCCCAGGGTCGCGATGGCAGTGCCACCACTGGGTGGAACAATGGCCGGATTCAGGCTTCCGGTGCTGGTGGCGTCAGGGGCAAGCAGTTGCACGGCAACGCCCAGCAATGGATCACCAGGTGCTGGTATGGCAATAGGCGGATTGACAACATCCGGAACCACCAATGCATAAGCGCCCGGCGCAGGCAGCGTTGCAGTCACATTTCCGCTCACTGGTTGCAGACCAGGCGCAATCATGGTCCAGGCATGCAGTGCCGGGTTGTAAAAGACCAGGTGAGCCAGGGTGTTGGGCAGATGCGTAAACGTGGCGGAGAGATTAGCGGCCGCTGAACTGGCGCGCAAATCCAACGCAGCCAGTGGAGACCAGCCGAGGGGAAGCAATCCAGGCAATCCCTGTCCGGAAATCGGAGTCAACTGGAAGGTGGTTGCAGGCAGCGCTGCTCCGGCGGGCGCTGTCACCTGAATGTTGCCCGCGGTTAAAGTCAGATTACCTGAACCCATCGCCACCGGCGCTGCCAGGGGAGTTAGGCGCGCGTCCACCGGGACCGTGCCAACACCTTCCTGGACAAATACTTCGCGCTCCACAGCGGTAGTGGCGGGCGAGCCGTTGGAGACCACGACAAACAGGTGGGAATCGCTGGCGGGCAAGGAGTAGCGGCCACGAGAGTCGGTCTGGTCAATCTGCGACGTTGTGCCGATCATCTGCACCGTAGCGCCTTGGATGGGGAAGCTGGTGACGTCGGAAAGCACCTGCCCTATGACGACTCCGTCCGCGGCTATCCGCACGCCGCGTGTCGCGGTTTGCGTGTTGCCCGCGGCGTCAGTAGCTTGCGCGGTGATCGTGAGCGTATCGCCCGGATTCGATCCCAGCGGGACTTGCAGCGTGGCCTGATACGGCGCGGCAGTAAATGTTCCCAGCGAAGTTCCGTTTACGCTGATTACTACCTGGGCGACCGAGAAATTGTCATTCGCCGTTACCGTAATCAGTCCGCTATGCAGCCGGGAAATATGGTCCGGCGCGACTAGTTGTACGATCGTCGGCGGCGTTTTATCAATGCTCAGTGAAATGCTGCCGGTGCTCACGTTGCCGGCAACGTCAGTGGCCTGTCCGGAGATATTCTGGTTCAGCCCTTCAGTGCCTACGGTCTGCGGCTGCGGGCAAATGGCGACTCCGGAAAGAGCGTCACTGCAGGTGAAAGTCACGTTTACGTTGCTGTTGTTGAAACCAGCGCCGTTGGGCGGAGGCGCAGCCGCGGCAATCACCAAAGGCGGCGTCTTATCAATCTTGAGTGAGGTGGTCACTCCCGCTGTGTTGCCGGCCTTGTCCACTGTCTGACCAGTGACTTCAACATTCGCGCCTTCAGTGGAAATCGTTGCCGGCAGCGGACAAACCGCGATGCCGGAAAGACTGTCAGAACACAGGTAGCTCACCAGAACGTCAGTGTTGTTCCAGCCAGCGGCATTGGGCGCCGGGGTTGCGGATGCAGTGATCAACGGTGCGGTCAGGTCAATGTTTACGGTAACCGAGGCTTGCGCTGTGTTGCCAACGCGGTCCGTCGCCGTGCCCGTGGCCACCTGATTTGCGCCCTGAGCCGTAAAAGTAACTGGGCCGGAGCAGGTGGCAACGCCCGAGCCTGCGTCAGAGCATACGAAGTTTACCGTGACTGCAGAGTTGTTCCATCCGGCGGCCGTGGGAGATGGAGTAATAGACCCGATAATTGTTGGCGGCGTGCGGTCAATGCTTACCGTAACGGCCGCTGTAGAGCTTGTGCCCTGTGCGTCCGTGGCCGCTACGTGGATGGTCTGGCTGGGGCCTGCTCCCAGAACCACCGGCTGCGAAGTGAAGACGCCGGATTGCACTGAGGCCGGTACACCTTCCACCTTGACCGTAACGGCCAATGCGGACACTACTGTCCCGGTAACGACCACTGAAGCCGCATTGGTAAATGCTCCATCCACTGGTTGAGTAATAGTGATAAGCGGCGCGACGGTATTCACGCTGAACGCGGTTGTAGCCGGAGCGGAGGGATTTCCCGCTAGATCGCTGATAGTGGCCGTAACCACGTGCGCGCCATCACTTAGCGCAACGGCCGGCGATCCCGTGGCGCCCGTGGCGGTAACCGTAAATTCAGCGGTATGGTCAACGCCATCGATCAGCAGCAGGAATTTCGTGGTGTCAATGCCGCTGCCCGCATCAGAGTAGCTGACCGTGATGGGTGGATGATTATTGTTGGTAAATCCATTCACTGCCGCCGTGGTCACGCTGATGGCAGGAGCGGTCGTATCCACCAGGAATGATTGCGGAACAATGTTCGCGGTGTTGCCTGCCCGGTCAATTACGGTAACTTCAACCTGGTGCGTACCGTCTGCCAGAGCATCGGCGGGTAGAAGCGTGCCCGTCGCCAGCAGATCGCCGACGGTCATGCTGTTCGTGCGATCAGTTCCATCCACGCGGATGGCAAACTTTGATGGATCAACGCCGCTGCTGTCGTCGTGATAAGTCACCAGGAAGGTTGGCGTGGCGGTGTTGATAAAACTGGAAGCAGCCGGCGTTTGGATGGTGTAGACCGGGGCAGTTGTATCCACTTGAAACGTTGACAAAGCGGTTGTGGTGTTTCCGGCGCGGTCTGTAACCAGTGCCCGCAAGTGATAGGTCCCGGCCACAAGCGCATTCGCGGCGCTGATAGTGGCGGTCGCCTCGGCTGGCCCAAACGTGAACTGTGGCGTGATCTCAGTCTCGGCTGCAGTCCCCTGCTGCAGGAATATGTGGGCCGTGGAAGTGTTGACGCCCGAGCCAGCATCCGAATAATCCAACTTTAACGTTGGCTGGGTGCTATTGATAAATGAGTTGTTCGCCGGATTAACAAAAGTTGCGATGGGCGGGGTGATGTCCACTACAAAGCTGGCGGAGACATCGGCAACATTGCCGGCGCGGTCAGCCACGGTGACTCGTAGCTGATGCGTACCTTCACTCAAAGCGCCGCCGGAGGAGAGCACGCCAACCGCGGAATCACTGCCGATGCTGAAACCTGCAGTCACATCGCTTCCATCCACAAACACATGTACAGAAGCCGGATTAATGCCAGAACCAGCGTCAGAATAGTTCGCCCGGGCGGTTGGAGTCGCCGTATTCACTGGGCCGACCGGCGATGCGATGGTAAGAACCGGTTTGATGGTATCGATAAGAAGGGTTGTGCTGGCGTTTCCGATGTTTCCGGTCAGGTCCGCGATCTGCGCCGTGATGGTGTGCGGCCCTTCAGAGAGCGGTCCGGCAAATGTTCCGGTTGCGCTGGTGGCCGACACGGTAAAGCCGGCGGTCTTGTCAACACCATCCAGCGCTATGTGCAGAGACGTGGTATCGATGTTCTGGTCCCCGTAATGGACCTCCACAGGGGTGCTGGCCACATTCAAGATGGCCCCGGCCGCCGGTTGGATGATGTGAATATCAGGCGCCGTTGTGTCCACGGAAAAAGTGGAAGAAGTGCTTGCCGTGTTGCCGGCCTTGTCTTTAATTTGAGCGGTAAGAGTATGGTTGCCATCGGCAAGCGTGGTTGTCCCCGTTGCCAGGTTCGCGGTTGGAGTCACGGCAAGCGGGGCGCCATCCATCGCAATCTGCAAAGAAGTCAGATCAACCGCCTGATCATCGGTAAACTGGACGGAATATTCCACGCTGGCTGAGCCGTGCCGCGATGCGGGCAGCGGATGCAGGATGGTAATCACCGGCGGCACGGCATCCACATTGAATGCAACTGAAGCTGTGCCCTGGTTCCCTGCCTGGTCGCGGATCGTCGCTACAATCTGGTTTGCGCCCTGCCGCAGGTCAGTGGCGGGATTTAAAAGGGCCGTGGCCTGATTGGTAGTCGCCGTGAACAGTGCTGACTTGTCAACCCCGTTGATCAGCACCTTCAGCGTGGTTGGATTAATAGGAAGATTGTCACTATACGTGATCCTGGACTGTGTGGCAGTTCCGTTCAGGAACGCACCCGCCGCCGGCGCGACGATTTGAATCGTAATTGGCGTGAGGTCTACTTGAAACTGGGAAACAGCCTGGGCCGTATTAGCGGCATTGTCTTTGATGGTCGCCGTCAGCGTATGCGGACCGGCGCTGAGCGCCAGCGATGAAGGCACATCGGCGGTGGCGTCAGTCGGTCTCTTCGTAAAGAGACTGGTCCGGTCCACTCCATCCAGCAAGATTTGCAACGTCTCAGTATTCACGCCGGACGCGGCGGGCTCTGACGCGCCCCGCACATCGTTATAGGAAACCGCGAGATGCGGCGTTGCCGTGTTGACTGACGCTCCGTTCGCCGGCGCGGTAATGGCCAACTGCGGGGCTGTGTGGTCCGTATTCTGGCCCAGCAGCGAAATAATAAGGAATGATCCTGGCTTGCTCGCCAGAGTTACATGCAGGGTGCTTTGCGCGGGCAGGCTGACCGCGCAATCAATGCTGCCAACGTTCTCATTGAACGCCGACGGCCCCAGCACGGTAACGCCATTAATAAGGATTGTGGCGGAAGAGTTTCGATGCTTCTTGTCGCTGTCCCCATTCTCCACGTGCAGGTAAAAAGGCTGAGTTAGCCATGCAGGGACTGTGACAGAAGAATCGAATTGGTTCGGGCTTCCCGTGGTGCGAACGTAGGTTTGCGGGCCGAAGATTTTAAACCCTGACGCCACGATGCCCGCGGGCGGAGGGTTGGGACCATCGTCATAGGAGTAATGGCGATGGCCATTTTGTCCATCTTCCCCATCGTGTTCGTCGCCGTCATCGCGGTCTGATTTGGGAGTGGCGGAATGCACCGTGCAATTTGCGGGCACATTCGGGCCATCGTCATACGGGCTGGGAGCATTTGCGGCGGTGAAGTTTGTAAATACCGGGGACGTGGCCGAATGCAAACTGTTGAGCGGGGCGCCAGCTTCATTGAGTAATGAAGCATTCTTGCCCATGAGGGAATGCGCGAGCATCCAGGCCAGACCTGGCATTCCCGCCTGGTACAGAGGTTTTTGCCGTGGCCACTCCCCTCCGGGAGCGGTCAGCGACCACATGGAGGTGGCAAGAAAGCAATAAGCCAGTAAAAGTGCCAGCGCTTTTCTAATCATTATTCCCATCGAACTGTTTGCTCGATTCAGCATGAATAAACGTCTCCCGATTCCCATCCAGCGACATGAGGAGTCAGGTCCGTGCGATACGCTTTTCTCTGACTTCGTCTATTCACCCGAAAAAACTTCATCACTCTTCCGTTCCATCTTCTGAGTTTTCATTTTGCGCAGCTGCTGTTACGGCCCCGTGGTAAAGGAACCGCCAAAGGTGTTGGCCTGGTTCCCCGCCAGGTCCAGCACCGCATTATTCAGGTTGATCTGCGTGCTTATCGACGTATTGCCCGGCAACGGCCCCGCCGGCGTGAACGTGATCACCCCTCCATTCACCGTGAAACTGCCCGCGATCTGCGCTCCCGTGTTGTTGTTCCTTACCAATACGCTGCTGCTGCCCACCGAGGTTGGATCGATCGCTTTATTCAGCGTCCACGCCAGCACGCTGGTGGTG
>DATBCN010000599.1:0-2174 GCA_036270475.1 Candidatus Angelobacter sp.
GCGTAACGGTCAGCCAAAGCCTGGCGGCCGACCTGAATAAATCCGATCACCGGCACGAGACAGCCCAGATACCACAACCAGCCCACGATCAAATAGCGCTGCCGCAGATGGCGCAGGCAGAAAAACGTAACCAGAAGAATAAAAGCAAATCCTGCGAGCGGCTTCCAAACGCCGAGATGATATTCAGGATGCGGATAGAACATGGCCAAATGCAGCGGCCAGAAACCTTTGAGGATATACAAAAGATACGACCAGAAAGCGTTGCCGGCCCGCAGCGGCATGGAGAGAATTTGATTCGGTGCAATGGCGTTGCTCTGGGCGAAAACGGTGATGGCGGCGCTGGCCGCGGACAGAAGCAAGAGCGGAAGTTTTTCCACCGCCAGCGGCCACAATCGTTTTAGAAAGTTGTTCTGACCCTCGCGTCCCATAGGAACAGGTAAACGATTCAGTGGCCAGTAGTCCAGGAGCAGCAGCGCAAAGGGCAGGGTAATGATCATGGGCTTGGAAGCCAGGCCCAGCGCAAACAACCACGCCACCAGCAAATATCTGGCAATGCCGGGTTTGCGCACATACCAGCCATAGGCGAAAAGCGCGAGAAACATAAAAAGCGTGCAGAGCAAGCTTTTGCGTTCGGCCACCCAGGCCACACATTCAACGTTAAAGGGATGCAATGCGAAAAGCGCGGCGACAAACGCGCTGCGCCAGAGAAAACCGGTCGCGGCACGCAACAGCAAAAACAGCAGCACTACGTTCAGACAATGCAGAATCAGGCTGGTGGCGTGATGACCGACCGGATGCAGACCGAAGAGTTGCACGTCCAGCATATGGGAAATCCAGGTGAGCGGATGCCAATTGGCCATGATGGTGGCGCGAAAAGCCCAGGAAACATTGGCGGCGGTCACCCCGGGCTGAAGATGAGTATTTTCGGTGACGTACCCGTTGTCATCGTAAGTGATAAAGCCATTTGAAAAGGTAGGCCAATACGAAAATAAAGTGATCGCGACCAGCAACAGCGCCAGCAGCCAGGGTGAAGTGGTGTCGTCAACTTGCGTGGCGGACAGCTCTTTCGGCGGGTCGCAGGCAGTCTCGAAGGAGAGAGCCGAAGAACTCACTCTTTCACCATTACGTAGTAGTCGGGCAGAAGCTTGTGGCCTTCATTGCTGAAGATGCGGAAGTTGGCCAGTCCCCACTTTTGCAGCCGGAACTGCAGTGAAGTGGCCAACACGCCGAATCCGTATTTCACACTGCGCCAGAAGCTGATGCTGGAGGCTTCGGGGAAATACCGTGTGGGGCAGGAGACTTCGCCCATACGGTATCCGAAGAAGATAATCTGCGCGAGCATCTGATTGTCGAACGCAAAATCGTCGGTATTGGCTTCGAGCGGCAAAGCATCCAGCACGGTGCGAGAAAAAGCGCGATAGCCGGTGTGGTACTCGGAAAGCTTGTACTTCATCAGCAGATTTTGAATGAAGGTCAAGCCGCGATTGGAAATGTATTTGTAAAGCGGCATGCCGCCCTTGAGGGCGCCGACACCGAGAATGCGCGAGCCGAGGGCAACATCGTATTCACCGAAAGCGATCATTCCGGCAAGTGACACAATCAGATTAGGCGAATACTGATAGTCGGGATGCAGCATGATGACGATATCCGCGCCACGCCGCAAAGCTTCGCGATAGCAGGTTTTCTGGTTGCGGCCATATCCCAAATTCTGGCGATGTACGAAAGTGGTCAGTCCGAGCTCGGCAGCGACTTTTGCGGTGGAGTCGTGGCTGCCGTCATCCACAAGAATAATTTCATCCACGAAGTCTTTTGGGACTTCGCGATAGGTCTGTTCAAGTGTCTTTGCGGCGTTATACGCCGGCATCACGACAAGAATGCGTTTTCCGTTGAGCATAGGAGACTGGGCTAAATCGAGGTCCTAACCAAGTCCGGAGCCGCATCGAGCGAAGGGCTCACGGGCGTTCCAGGGACCAGCCCTTGAAACTTAAAATTAATACGACAGCGCCATCACCGCAAGCGCTGTGAAGTCTGACGTTGCGAGTCCGCTAATGGCTGTCTGGAGGCGGATTTGGCGGCGAATCTGTAGGGACCGAAGCCAGAATCTCAGCCGGCTTAATGCGGCCAGTGGCCAGTTCTGCGATCAGCCGGCGGTTGGCGGCCAGGAAGTCATACTG
>DATBCN010000600.1:0-1882 GCA_036270475.1 Candidatus Angelobacter sp.
CACCAGGCGCTGCTGCGGATCGATTTTGAAATCACCGGCTTCATAGGCGGCATCAGATTGCGGCTGCGTGGTGGTGCGGCGCAGCAGGGCACGCACCCGGGCGGTGAGTTCAGCCATGCCAAAGGGTTTGGAAACATAGTCATCGGCCCCCAGGTCGAACGCCTTGACCTTGGTCGGCTCGTCTTCCTTTACAGAGAGCACGAGCACCGGCACCTCTGACAACTGACGGATGCGCTCGCATAATTCCAGTCCGGTATAGCCGGGCATGGAGAGATCGGTGATGACCAGATCAGGAAGCCATGACCGGAACGTTTCCAGGCCGGCGCGGCCGTCTTTGGCAATGCGAACCTGATAACCCGCGGATTCAAGACCGCGTAGCAGCACACGCGTGATCTGGGCTTCGTCATCCACCACAAGTATCTTTTTGGGATCGTCAGTCATGGTCAGCCGGTTCGCTCGCGCCCTCCTTCACGGGGACCTCTTGCTTAGGCAGCTCCGGCAGAGGGAGCTGAAACTGCACACTGGTGCCTTTTCCGTCCGGGCCGCTTTCAATCCATATTTTTCCGCCGTGCGCCTGAACAATTCCCCGGGCAATGGCCAGTCCCATGCCCAGACCAGGCTGCAATCCGGCGCGAAAGAACTTTTCAAACACCTGGCCACGCAGCTCCGGCGGGATGCCAGGCCCCTCATCATCCACGGCAAAGCAGATTTTATTGTCTTCCCGACGAACGGAGACTGTGATCTTGGCGGCGGGGCCGGAATACTTGGCCGCATTTTCCAGCAGCGTGAAGATTACCTGGGCGATCAGGCGCGGGTCTACTTTTGGCGCGGGCAGGCCGCTGGCTATGGCGATCTCAACCGGATGGCCCTCCAATAGCGGCTCAGCACGCAGCAGGGCATCTTCCACCATCTCATCGGCGGCAACGTTCCGGCTGGCCAGCGTGATCTCGCCTGCCTGGAGTTTGGCCAGGTCCATCATGCCCTGGATGAAATGGTTGAGCCGGTCGGATTCCTGCTCAATCACTTCAAAAAGTTCGCGCTGAACTTCGGGCGTGACCGGCTCAGAGCGGATGGTAGAGATGGCGGCCTTGATCGACGTGAGAGGCGTGCGCAGGTCGTGCGTGACCGCATCCAGAAGGGCGGTTTTAAGCTGTTCGCTCTTGCGCAAGGCGTCGGCCTCAGCGGCCTGGGCGGCCGCCTGCTCAAATTTCCCGCGAACATGCACCAACTCTTTTCGTTGCGTTTCTGTCAGCAACACCCGTTTTTCCAGACGCGATGAAAGTTGGCCCACCAGCACCGCGGTTGTGACGAAGACAATAAACGCGACTACGTCTTCCGGCCGGGTAATCAGGAACGAGTAGTACGGGCCGATAAAGAAAAAATTAAATGACAGGCCGACAAGTATTGAAGCATACAGCGCGGGCCCGCGGCCCTGCGTTACCGCCGCCAGAATCACCGGAAGGACCAGGATGAGGGCAATGCTGGTCTGGCTCAGTTCAGGACGCAGCTTTTCCAGCACGGCGATGGGCAGCGCCACGGCCAGTGTCGCAATCAGATAACGGACGGGCCAGCGCCCGCTCCAGGTGTTCACGAACCTCATTGTAGGACATTCAGGCCAACAAGAGCCTTCGCGGCGACGGCATCACAGTTTTGGGGTTCTTAAAGCGCGCAAAACCTGCGAAAATAGGCCCATGGCATTGGTTGTAATTGGCGGACATTCGCGGAGCGTCGGCAAGACCAGCGTGGTTGCCGGGCTGATTGCGGCGCTGCCGGAGTTCAACTGGACCGCGCTCAAGATCACGCAGTTCGGCCACGGCATCTGCTCCGCCGATGGTAAGCCTTGTGACTGCGCCACTGAGGGAGATCACTTCAAAGCCATCAG
>DATBCN010000601.1:0-4914 GCA_036270475.1 Candidatus Angelobacter sp.
GTCTCCACCATCGGTACGAACGTCGAGCTGCTTAAAAAGTCTTTGCGCTGCATGAAACCAAACTAACTTTGTGTGCACTCATGCGACACTCACTTGAAAGGGAATCTCTTCTTTCGTTCCGATATCATGCGTTGAACCCGATGACTGTATGACTCTCGGCCCGCATCCTCTTTCCCAAGTTCCAATTTCCAATCCTAGCTCGGAAAATTCGGCGGATGAACTTTTCGATAGGGACAACACGTTCCGTCATACGGTTGGGACGTTGCTGGCCGACATGGGAGAGCATCAGCTTACGATTCGCGACTACCTGCGTCACAGCAATCTCAGCGTGACCAACAAGTATTTGCAAGCGACGTCGAAGACCAAGCGTCTCGCCCAGGAGAAATTGGTCGACGCGATCCTGCCAACGGGATCGTTGTCCGCGAGCAAATCAACCCTGATCCAATAATCCTTCTCTCCAGAAACCAGCGTTCTTCAGTGTCCCGCATATCGCGGGGAGATGCCCGGTCTGGACGGTCGGATTTCTTATTGGACCCAAATGAACCCAAATTGCAGATTGGGTCTTTGTAGAATGCCTGTATCTTGTTGAAAGATATGGCGGGGACGACGAGACTCGAACTCGCGACCTCTGCCGTGACAGGGCAGCGTTCTAACCAACTGAACTACGTCCCCAGCTTCCAGCGGATTTGTGGGAAACCCGCGTGGCTCTTTTCTTCCACCTGAACTAAAATCCCCCAGTGCAACCGTGGCTGCGAAATTCTCTGCAAGCACGAACAGACGAAAAAAATCAGAGCTCTGTCACTGCTCCGTATTTAATTATAACAGACCGCTCGGAAACCGTCACTGGCCTCGCGGCTATCTAAGTTGCTATCTGGCGTCTGGTTTCAGGCATGGGCGTACTCCCGAAGCACTTTCCAGGGTTCAATCATCTTTATCTTTATTATCTTTGTCCTGGCTTTCTTTTGATCCGATTTCCACTAGCTTCTCACTTCCAGCGAACCCGCCAACGGCCAAGCATGGCAGACCTGGGTGAATGTTACGCGCAACTAGGTAAGCTCAATGAATCGCTGCAGGCATTCAGTCATGCGGTGCGGCATAACTTTCGTCAGCTGATGAACAAGATTAACGGGGCCAGGATGCATGTAGTCATGGGCGAAACGCAAAAGGCATTTGCTGAACTCAAGGAAGTGGCGGCCAATCCGCAGGCATCGCGTCTGCGCGGATTTGTTGTGAACACCAGCGAATTCCACAAGAAAAGCTACTTCTTTTTCGGAGGCGATGTAGGCTCCCCGGGCTTGATGCTGACTTCGCCGGTCGCCACGTCGTCATACTCCGGCTTGCTCATACCCTGCAGATATTTATCGAACCAGCCAACGATATGCTGCAGGCGCTCCACGCGGTGCCACGGCTGTCCTGAGCGCGAAAGCTCGTGTGATTCGCCGGGGAAGCGCACCATGATGACCGGACGCTTCAGGAATTTGAGCGCGCGGAACATCTCTTCGCCTCCGGCCGCGGGCGGCGTGCGATAGTCAGCCTCGCCCAGCACCAGCATCAGCGGCGTATGCACGTTCTTGATATAGGTGATCGGCGAGCGGTTCACGTAATCCTGCGGATCGTCGAACGGGGGTGCTTTGAACCATGACGGCTGGAACAACGTGAAGTCAGCGGTATACCACCAGTCGGCCCAGCTTGCGATGTCACGCTGCGCCACGGCCGCGGCAAAACGGTCTGTGTGTCCAACCACCCAGTTCGTGAGCAGTCCACCGCCGCTGCCGCCAGTCACGCCAAGTTTTTTTGGATCAACGTAACCGCTCTTGAGCACTTCATCCACGCCCAGCATCAGGTCTTTAAAGTCGTCGCCGGGATAGTGATACTGAATAATGTTGCCGAAATCCTGCCCGTAGCTGGTGCTGCCGCGCGGATTGGGATAAAGCACCACGTAGCCCTTGGCGGCCATCCATTGAAATTCATGGTCAAACACAAATCCATACGCGGCGTGCGGGCCGCCGTGAATATTGAGGATGAGCGGATATTTTTTTGCCGGATCAAAGTCCGGCGGCTTCTGTATCCAGGCATGGATCTTCTTGCCGTCAAAGCTGGTGTACCAGATCTCTTCCGGCTCGGTCACATGGAGCTGGGAAAAGAGCTTGTCATTGATATGTGTCAAGCGGCGTGGCTCGCCGCCGGAAGCCCGGTCCAGCCAGAACAGGTCGCCGATATTGGTGGGCGTGGAGATAAGCGCGACCAGGTTGGTGGCGTCACTGTTGGCGCGGAAGCGCTCCACTGCCTGGTTGCCATGCGTGATCTCTGAAATCTTGGCGGAAGCGATCTCCACCTGAATCAGGTTGGCTTTGCCTTTGCTGGCCGTGGAGACAATCAGGCTGTTGCCGTCCGCGGTCCATACCACGTGGTCCGGGCCGCCCGCGCGCGGCGTACCCTGGTCGCCGCCCACGCCGCTGCAAACGTCAAAGTCATAATTCGCGGTCAGGTTGCGCGGCTTGGCATCGGCGGCAAGATCAACCACCCATAAGTCCGGCTGTGTATAAGAGAGGACTGGTTCATTCACTGAGGCGCAGAAGGCCAGGCGCTTGCCGTCTGGGCTGAGTGACATCTCGCGCGGCGCCATATTGATGGAAAGCATTTTGGCCGGCGCGCCGCCCGCTGCCGCCACGGAATAGACGTCGGTGTGCGGATGCTCGTAAGAAGGATCGTCCACCTGTGTGGTGGTGAAGTAAATGGTGCTCGAATCCTTTGACCACATCACACCGTCTTCCTGATATTTGCCGCTGGTGAGCTGGCGCGGTTTCACGTCATCTTCAGAGCCGCGCGGCGTGTTCATGACCCATATGTGTTGCGGATGTTTGTAGTCCAAATAGCCGCCGCCGTTGATGCGGTAGACCGAGCGCGTAATGACGCGAACATCGCTCTCATGATCGGGGTCAGCGGCATCTGCCGGTTTGGCTGCTCCGGGCCCGGCTTCCGGCTTGGTGTCTGGCTTGTCTGCCGATGCCTTATCGCCCTTATCGTCGGCCTTTCCGTCAGCTCTGTTTTTTCCGGCGCCTTCTTTCTTGCGCTGCTTGGCCAGATCTTCTGGTGACGTGTCACTGGTGAACGCGATCATCTTGCTATCTGGCGACCATACCGGCCCGCCTGCGCCACGTGGAAGATCAGTGATTTTCCACGACTCGCCGCCGCCCGCAACCGGCAGCAGGTAGAGCTGTGCTGCGGGTGGACGCCCTGCTCCGCCTGCGGCTCCAGCGGGCGAAGCGGAAGGCTCGGGCGCGCGCACAAAGATCAGCCAGTTGCTGTCCGGCGACCAGCGCGGCGACGAGTCATGCTTGCCATCGGTCATACGGCGGGGCGCTTCGCCGCCGCGCGTAGAGACGCTCCAGATGGAGGTGTCATAGCCGTCTTTCTTTTCGTTCACCGCCACCTTTACAAAAGCAACGCGCGATCCATCGGGCGAGATCTGCGGGTCGCCGATCCAGTTGAACTGGAAGATGTCTTTCTCGGTGATCGAACGCTTTTGCGATTGCGCTTGTAGCGCATGGGCTTCTTGCACATAAGAAAGACCGGCAATCGAAAGACCGGCAATCGCCGAAGCGAGGCAGAGCGCGATTGCAAGCAGGCGGGCGGTGCGAGGCATGAAGGCTCCTTAAACGTGAAACTGACTTTTATAGCGATTTGGGCCGGGGAAGTCTATAGCCGTTGTGAACAGCCGGAGCTTTAGATTCTGACGGCTCTCACCCATCAAGACTGAAATGCTGAGTGCTGATCGCTCCCTACGGCTTCTTCTCCCCCGGCAATTCCGGCGGCGGATAGTAAACTTTACTACCGCCGCTTTTGATCACCTCGTCGCGGAACGTTGTTCCGTAATCCTTCTCGCTGGACAAAGCATATGCCTGGCGCTTGTAGTTCCAGCTCTTTGGATTCAGGCGCTGTGCCTCCTTGAAATGCGGGATCGCCTCCGCCTGATGGCCGGATTTATAGAGCTGTTCACCCAGCCCAAACTCCGCTGAGGCCTGCGCGATATTGGGATCATTGGCCGTGAGCTTTTCGCGGAGATGGTCTTCATTCATCACGTAAATGCTTTTGTCGCCGTGCTCGACCCAGTCTTTCAGTGCGTTGAGATACGGCGCAGAATCCATGGCGGTGAAGTTCTTGAAGCGGTCATCGACAAACGCAACTTCATTCGGGCGCACGATGCGCCCTTTCTCGTTGATCCAGACTCCGGTGGGCACGTTGACCATGTTGTACAACTTGGAGACGAGATTCTTCTCGTCAATCAGCAGGGTGTAGCCGAGCGGCCCGGCCTTCCTTGCCGTCTCAATGGTGTCTTTGGGCAGATCAGGTTTGGCCTCAAGATAAGCGAGCGGATCGATCCACGGGCCTGCGTCTTTTGCGCCGCCGGTATCCTGCGCTACGGAGACGATCTCAAAATTCTTGTCTTTCAACTGCTGGTAGATTGCCTGCCAGCCTGGCAGGTCAAAGCGGCATCCTCACCAGGAGGCCCATGTGACCAGCAAAATCTTTTTGCCGCGAAAATCAGAGAGTGAATGCTGCTTGCCATGCAGGTCCGGCAGGGTGAAGTCCGGGGCCTGGAGCGAGCTGAGCTGCTGCCGCTGATCAGAACGCAGGCCGAAATACCAGGTTGCGAGCGCGGGATCATGCGCCACCGGCTGATGCACAAGCTGGGCAAACGCGGTGAGGTTGAACCAGCTTGCGCCCGCCTCTTTGTGAACGAACACCTGCTGGCGCGATTTTGGCAGCGGGAAACAAAGCTCGTCGCGGCAGACGCCTTGGGGCTTCACTTCAAAGCGCGTGGCGCGCTTGAGGTCGGCGGTGGTAATCCAGAGCTGATCGGATTCTTCACGCGCCGCGCCGATGTCCGTGGCTGCGTCGTCATAAACAATG
>DATBCN010000602.1:0-2908 GCA_036270475.1 Candidatus Angelobacter sp.
CGCATGAGCGGCAGACCTGTACGCGTTGTTTCTTCAACCGCCGTATAGATATACGGAAGCAGCCGGTACCGGAGCTCAATGTATTTCTTCCGGATGCTCTCATGCTGCGGGCCGTCAACCCATGGCTCACGCGGCGGAGGCGGCGGTATCGTCTTACCTGCGTTGGGATCAGGCCCTTGTATCGGGGGCGGCTCCGCGGAATGATTGCGGTACATGGGATTGAATACGCCCAGCTCCATCCAGCGGTCTACCAGTTCAGGAGATGGGTAACCCCAGAAGCCGGAAATGTCATCACCCACAAAGGGGAACCCCGAGATGCCCAGGCTCAGGAGCGTAGGAACGCTCAGCTCCATATGGCTCCATGAGCTGGTTGTGTCTCCCGTCCAGGAAAAGAAGTAGCGCTGGCCGCCGGCATAAGTAGCGCGCCCCAGAACAAAAGGACGTTCATCGGGCCGCAGCCTGCGCAGACCTTCATAGGTGGCGCGCGCGTTCAGCATGCCGTAAATATTGTGGACCTCGCGATGCGTTGTGGAGCGTCCGCTATCCAGGCGATGGACGATATCGAGCGGCATGGTTTTGTCTTCACGGAGAAAGAGCGCGGGCTCGTTCATGTCATTCCAGATTCCGGCAACGCCCTGTGCAAGAAAGTCCTGGTACAACGTTCCCCACCATGCCCGCGTGCTCGCGCGGGTAAACTCTGGAAAAACGCTGTCGCCCGGCCAGACGCTGCCGACAAAAGTAGAACCGTCTGGGTTCTTGACGAAGTGATCGCCCTGCACTCCGGAGACATATGGAGCGTAGCCCGGCTGTTTGGCAATATGCAGGTCAGTGATGACGACTGTCTTAATGCCCTGCTTGCGAAGATCACCGATCATCCCCTGAAAATTGGGAAACTTCTTTGGGTCAGATGTGAATGGCCGGTATGCAAGCTGATAGTCGATATCGAGATAGATCGCGTCGAGAGGAATTTTCTTCTCGCGAAATGTCCGCGCAATCTCCCGTACCCTGGCCTCAGTTGGATAGCTGGCGCGGCTCTGTTGGTATCCCAATGCCCATAATGGCGGCAGCGGCGGCTTGCCGGTCAGGTTTGTATATTCCTGAATGACATTCTTTGGATCAGGACCAAAGAAAAAATAATAGTTCAGTTCCCCGCCATCACTGCTGAACGAATAGGATCCAGGGCTTGCTTTTCCAAAGTCGAAGTTGGTGTGCCAGGTGTTATCAAAGAAAATCCCGTAAACTGCGCCGCTCCGCAACGCAACAAAAAAGGGTATGTCTTTATAGAGCGGGTCGCTTGACTCCTGCCATCCAAAGGCATCGTAATTCCACATGGTATAGGCGTGGTTGCGGCGATCGAGCGGCCCGGCTTTGTCTCCCAGGCCATAATAGTGTTCGTCGTCCGGCATTCGCTTCCATACCTGAAAAGATGGCCCCGTCCACAGCATGGGACGTTTGGGATCGTCCTCACTGACGACACGTCCAGTCAGGTCCATGAAGAGAATACGCAGCGGATTTTTCTCAATGCGCGTGCGGAAGCGGCTGGTCGAAATCGACACCGCATCAGCAGCGTCAGTGATGGTTGCTTTCGGATGCACCGGATTGGCCTGCGCCTGCACTGCCCAGGATGGCTCTTGGGAAAACACGCCATCGCGCGACGCCCGCACCTGTACCGTGCTTTCGTCGATTACGGTGATACGGACCGCTCCAGCGCCGGTCTTCAGCTCGACTCCATCACCAAACTTTACCGAGGTAACATTCCCCAGCGTTTGCGCGCGGGCCGGAAGCAACACGCATGCATAAACCAAAGTAAACACAAAGCAGGATGCTAATCGCGCGAGAACACCTGTGCTCTTCATCTGAAATTACCCTCTTCTTCGGCAACGCCTCTTTTGAATGGGAGGCGGGGCCGCGTGGGAACCAACTGCGTTTGGCAGCCAGGGACGTGTCTTGCGACGTACAAAATATCGATCTCGAAAAAGGCGCCTATTTTGGTTTGGGCAGAGTCAATCGCAGCACCCCATTCTTGAGTTCAGCGTGCGCCTCGGCGGCAAGGGCCGGTTGCGACAACTCGATGGTGCGAAGGATTTGCCGGGGTACGGCTCCGCCAAAATCGGCTGCCCTCAAATCCGGATTGGGGTCTTGTGTGGCATGCAGCAGAAGACGAGGGCCATCGATCTCTATCGCAAGGTGGCCCGCGTTGAAGCCGGGAACATCGGCAAAGACAAGGAAACTCTCCTCGCTCTCCTGTATCTCCAACGGAACAGGCTTCAAGATCTCACTCTCCGCGGTCAACCAGTCCTGCTGGTCAAATCCGTCAATCGATCCGCGGATTTGATAGAGTTCGTAGGCGCGCTCGGCAATCTTGTTAGTTATTTCCGCCGCCTGGTTGAAAAAATCATCACCGCTGGCGGCCCTGGTGGTGATGGCAATCGGCGTAGGAGGAAAATCGCTGGTCTTTTCCATATTGACTAGGCTCTCGTCGTGTTTATCGTGCGTGGCACAATTCCTGGATACTTCCGCCATCGACCACTCATCTCGCTGCGAAAGCGGCTCATTGCAATAGACATGGGGATGAAACGTTTTTGCATTTCTAGGAGAGCAGGCACGACCGGCTTAAATGCTTTATTTATCGCGCTCAGAGCGATTTAACACGCGGAGGCCAGCTTAGTTAGGCGATTGAGAGGGGCAAAAGGTCTCATCTGTAAAGATATTCCCGGTTTTCCCTGTAACGGAAGGCCGTTCAACGTCACTAGACAGGTAGGAGTGGCGAAGGAAGGCATTCAGGGTGAGAGCCAATGCGCAACCATACGTCCTTTAGAAAATTCATGGCCTGGCTGGCAACGGGAGCAGTGATGCTGGCCATCAGCGGGCCGCTGCCTTTTTCCGCAAGGGCGGTAGCAACCGGAAA
>DATBCN010000603.1:0-1553 GCA_036270475.1 Candidatus Angelobacter sp.
CGCTGGTGAAACAGCAGCAAAAGAATATCGTGCTGAACCTGAGCGGACTTATGTATTTGGACAGCTCCGGGATTGGCGAATTGGCGCGCATCTACGTCGCGGTGGTCAAGCACGGCGGCACGATGAAGGTGATTGGCCTGACTCCGAAGGTGCAGGAAGTCTTGAAGATTACGCAGTTGTCGCAAGTGTTTCAGGAATTTCCCGATGAACAGTCCGCAATGCGCAGTTTCTCCGCCGCAAACTAGTCTTTCGCAAGAAATCAGCGATCAACATGAGTAGCCCAGGGTTTGTAAGTACAAACCCTGCAACCCGTTTAGTTCAGGTTTTGCAAGTACAAACCCCGAAGCGCCTGGTGATTTCCTCGCATTCCCCGCGTGCGTAATCATGATGAACTTGCTGTTTGCCGGAAAATATGGCGGTAAAAGGAGAGAAGCAGTTAGGGTGGTGACCCTAACTGCCTCCCGGGGTGTGTCCTCGAAGTGGTGTTATTGAGTTAGATGTAGTCCAGCGAAAAAGGTTTCCCTAAATATAAAAAAAATTTAGGGGGAACAAGTGGCGGCAAATTATTAGTAGAACAAGTACTTACGCCACCGCTCATCGCGATGCCCGATCATTCGCATCAACTGCCGCGAGGTGTGCAACGTAAAAGGACGCGGCCGGCGTGCCAGTTTGAAACCGGCTTCTTCCGGCGTGCGATCGCCTTTGCTGTTATTGCAGCGGTAGCAGCAGGCTACCAGATTCTCCCAAGAGGAGCGGCCGCCCCGAGAACGGGGAACCACATGGTCCAGCGTCAATTCCGAACTGGGAAAAACCCTCCCGCAGAATTGGCAAGTATTGCGGTCGCGCAACAAAATATTTTTGCGCGACAACGCACGGCTCTGCTGTGGAATGTGCCGGTACGCCAGCAGCCGGATCACTGAAGGAACTTTGTGCGCGTTGGCCGCGGAGTGTACTTCCGCATTGTGCATCTCTTCCGCTTGGGCTACGCCCTTCAGCAGCAGCACCATGGCCCGCCGCACAGCGGTGACGTTAATCGGCTCGTAAGTAGCGTTCAGCACCAACACCGGCTCCTGCATCAAAGATGCACGTCGCGGGGCCGCCGGATTGTGGAACCTACTGTCAGCTGGGGATTCGTTGGAAGGCGCAACTGAACTGACCGCATCGGAAGCAGCGAATCGGCGGGAGTACACACCCTCTTTTCGCACTGCGCTCATCGCGCGTACCTCAGTTCAACCTTTACCGGCTGACCCGTTGATGCAGAATGGCTCGCGCCACCGTCAGGCCAACCACCGAACTGGCATCGCGCAACGCCTTGGCACACGCATCCAGCGTCGCGCCGGTGGTCATTACATCATCTACCAGTAAGACGCGTCGATTGTCAACTTGGCTGCCTGAACGTGTGGCAAAAGCGCCACGAACTGCCTCCCAGCGTTCATGCGACCTTAACAGATGCTTCTCCGGACGAGGCCGTTTGCGGACCAAAAGCACCCCTTGGTGGGGGGAGTTTGAGCCGCCTAGCGAGTCGTTTGCAGAGCAGTTCCGCCTGGTTAAAA
>DATBCN010000604.1:0-1686 GCA_036270475.1 Candidatus Angelobacter sp.
GGCCATATACGCACAGCCCGCCATCATGGGGAAAACAACAGCGATCAGCCCTTTCAGCAGCAGACCCGCGCCAAGGCACAAGCCCATGCTCGCCGCCCAGCGATAATGGTGCGGCTCGTCTGGTTCCAGCAGGCGCAGCCATGCCCAAATCGCGCCGGTAATGGCCAGCGTGAGCATGGCGTCTGGGACCAGGATGCGCGTAAAAAGAAACAGCCCGGCTGAAGTGGCAAGAATGATGCCGGCAAACATCCCCGCTTCTTCGTCAAAGGCCCATCGGCCCATGCGGTAAGTGATCCAGCAGAGAAGCACCACGGCCAGCGCCAGAGGCATGCGCGCGGCCCAGTCATGCACGCCAAACACTTTGTAGGAAACAGCCATCACCCAGTACACCAAAGGTGATTTCTCCAGGTAGGCAACGCCATCCAGACGTGCCGTGACCCAGTCGCCGGAAACGAGCATGTTGCGGGCAATCTGCGCCTGCACGGCATCCACGTCGTCCATCAGGCGCGGCGGGCTGGCGATATTCATCAGGAAGACGAAGCACGCTGCGGCTACAACGATCCTACCTGGTCGAATGCTGCGGGAATGGCTTCGCTCTGTGCTGTCTCCCCGCTCCCGGGCGATATGTTCCACTGTTTCATCCATAACAACAACACCATCAGGCCCCATAGGTGGTATCCCAGATTCGCTTTTCGCTCCAGATGGCCGCGGACCAGTCTCTCCACCGCGCTCCAGCTAAACAACTCGCTTGCGCGGACGGCTTCCTCTGAGAGTGTGTCCAGCAACATTGGTTGCAGCACGCCGCGAAACCAGTCATGCACGGGAATATCAAAACCAATCTTTGGGCCGCGCACGGCGTTCACAGGAAGCTTGCCTTGCATCAGGCGGCGCAGCACATACTTTGACTTGGTTCCATTCAGCTTGAAGTGTTCCGGCAGGCGCGCGGAAAAATCGACAATACGCGGATCAAGAAAAGGCGGCCTTGCCTCCAGCGAGTGCGCCATCGTCATGCGGTCGACCTTATAAAGAATGTCGTCGGCCAGGTAGTAGCGCTGGTCAAAGTCAAGATAACGCTGCAGGCCAGGGTACGCTCCCATGTTGCCCAGTACAGCAGCCAGCGGGCCAGAGTCGGCAAAGTGGAAGAAGTCGCGTTTCTCCCCCTAGGTAAATGTTCCGTTCCAATAAACGTGAGCCCTCTCCGGGGTCAGCAGCGATCCCTGCAGAAAGCGCTTCAACTTATATTCAAAGCTGATCTTGTCGTCAGATACGGGCAACAGTCCGGCGCATTTGAGCGCCGTTCTACGCAAAGCCACTGGAACTCTGCGGGCCGCGGCGGAATAACGGTCCGCTTTGTAGGTAAGATAGCCGGCAAAAAGTTCGTCCGCGCCTTCACCGGTCAGGACGACTGTCACCTGCCGGCTGCTCATCTGCGCCAAAAACCATGCTGGGAGGGCGCCAGCGTCCGCGCTGGGTTCGTCAGAGTAATACGCCATTTTCTGGATTGCACCTTCCAGGTCAGCGCTTTCATCCAGGTTAAGCTCAGTGTGCCGGCTGCCAAAGTGGCGGCTGATCTCTCCGATGGAGGCGCTCTCATCAAAAGAGCGGCCTTTAAAGGTGATGGAAAATGTGCGCAACTGCGCCGCGCCGGCATCTGCGGCATAGCGAAGTATGGTGGAAGAATCCAGT
>DATBCN010000605.1:0-2121 GCA_036270475.1 Candidatus Angelobacter sp.
TGAAGACATTGCCAAGCGGCTTACGCCGGAGTGGCGCGGCGGATCGTATTATGCGGCGGGCAAGAGGGGCGTGAAGCCTCCGGACCGCAATTCATCGGCGCACATTGGTTTGTTCTATGTGTCAAAGTGGGCGACGGAGGCAGCAGCGCAGGAGTTTGCCAAGACCTACGCCAGCACTTTGTCCAAACGATACCAGGGGCTGCGCCGCGTCCACGGTGATGCGCCAGAAGCCCTTACGTTCATGAGCGCAGACGGGCCAATCATGATTCAGCAGAGCGGGAACGTGGTGGTGGCAGTGGAAAGCTTTGATGATGATGTCGCAAAGAAGTTGATTGAGGTGGGATTGAAGCCGGCGGCGAACACCGGCCAATAGTTCCGGCAAAAAGACGGTTGTCTTTCAACCTCTTACCCGGCCAGTGCTTCAATCGCTTGCACCGTGTCTTGCGGAAGTGCCAGATTAAGGCTGGCGAGATCTTGCTTCATATGTTCGACGCTGGAGGTGCCTGTTAGCGGGAGCATTCCCACGGCCCGGGAAAAGGCAAAGACAATCTGGGCAGGCGTTGCGTTGGCGCGCGCTGCAGCATTGGTGACTACGGAATGGCGCAACACATCAGCATTCGCCGTGAGCAGAGAAAAGCCCTGGTAGATGATCTTGCGCTCGCGGCAGAAGGCGCGTACCTCGCGGTCCCAACCCAGGCGGGCATAGCAACGGTTCTGCACAAAGGCCGGAGCTTCAGCATGTGCCTTGGCCATCTGCTGCAGATGGCTCAGGCCCACATTGCTGACACCAAGAACGCGCGTGCGTCCCGCATCACGCTCTTTGATCATTGCCTGCCAGACCTCAAAGTCGGCAGTGGTCCAGTCATAGCGGGAGGAAGGACCGTGAAGCACATAGCTATCAACATAGTCTGTGCCGAGATGTTCGAGCGAGCTGGCCATGGACTGCGCGACCTGCTCGGACAGGCTGGCTGCGGGATCATAAGGCAGGCGGTGGTCCTGTCCGGGCTGCGAAGTAAATTTTGTCTGCAGAAAAAGATCGGCCCGCGTGACCACGCCCGCGCGATAGACAGCGGCCAGCGCCTCGCCGACCGCGGCTTCAAAGTAATGCCGGCGCTGGTTCGCCGTATCAATCGCGCGAAAGCCCGACCGGATGGCCAGTTCCGTGAGCGCAGCAGTGTGGTCTTCTTTCCAGGCAGTGCCGTAGAGGAAGGTAGGGGGTGAAGTTTGCGCGGTTGGCATGGCGGTATTTTACTGTCTCCCAAGGTTGACAGATCCTCGCGCCCGGTGGCGATTTTCTAAAGCTCCAAGTCTTACGTGATGGTATTGAGTATCAATTGCGGGAAGTGACGCAGCTTGGTCTCAATGCTACGGCTACAATGCAGTTACACTGCCAACAACATCGGTAAAAAGCACCATTTCGCTATAATTAAAGGTCAACTCATTCAAGGAGACTCTCTTTGCAACAAGCAGAAATCGGCATTATGGGCGGCAGCGGTCTGTATTCCATGCCCGGACTTACGGACATCCGCGAGGTCACGGTACAAACTCCGTTTGGTGAAACGTCTGACGCATTCGTGCTGGGCACGCTGGAAGGGCGTAAGGTGGCGTTTCTGGCCCGCCATGGCCGCGGACACCGCATCCTGCCCACTGAGATCAATTATCGCGCCAACATTTACGGCATGAAGGATCTGGGCGTGGAGCGCATCCTCTCGCTCTCCGCCGTCGGGTCGCTCAAGGAAGAGCACAAGCCCACCGACTTTGTGATCCCTGACCAGTTCATCGACCGCACGATTCACCGCATCTCTACTTTTTTTGGCCATGGCATCGTGGTACACGTTGCGTTTGGCGATCCTATCTGCCCGGAAGCGGCGGCTGCGTTCACGCAGTCCTGCAAGGATATTGGCGTGGTGGGCAAAGCGGGCGGGACCTACATCTGCATGGAAGGGCCGCAGTTTTCCACGCGCGCGGAGTCGAACCTGTATCGCAGCTGGGGTGCCGACGTGATCGGCATGACCAACCTGCAGGAAGCCAAGCTCTGCCGCGAAGCTGAAATCTGTTATTCCACCTGCGCCATGGTCACCGATTACGACTGCTGGCGCGAAGGCCATGACGACGTTAATG
>DATBCN010000606.1:0-4575 GCA_036270475.1 Candidatus Angelobacter sp.
GCTCATTCTGGCCGGTGCCGGCAGCGGCAAGACCCGTGTGATCACCTATCGCATTGTGCATTTGATTGAAAACAAAGGAATTGAGCCAGATGCTATCCTGGCGGTCACCTTCACCAACAAGGCTTCTGCGGAGATGGCGGAACGCGTGGGCAGCCTGCTGGGCGGGCGGACGCTACGCAAGCCGCTGATCGCCACATTCCATTCTTTCTGTGTGCGCGTACTGCGGCGGGATATTGAGGAGCTCAGGATCGGCGGAGCAGAAGGAAAGCCCGGTGGCGCGGGCTATAAAAAAGACTTTGCCATCTATGACGAGTCTGACCAGCAGGCGGTGGTCAAAGGCGTGATGCGCCGTATTGGCATGGATGATAAGCAACTCAAGCCCAGCGCCGTGCTCTCGCGGATTTCATGGGCCAAGAACCACATGCTTGATCCGCAGGAGATGTACCTGCAGTCAGCCGATCCAATTACCGAAAAGGTAGCGCATATTTTTGAGGAGTACCGCAAGGAGCTGCGAAAAGCTAATGCGCTGGATTTCGACGATCTGCTGCTGGAGACGGTGCGGCTGCTCAAGTCGTCTTCCGCCGTGCGTGAGCGTTACCAGCGGCGCTACGAATATCTGTTGATTGACGAATACCAGGACACCAACCGTCCGCAATATGAGCTGATTAAGCTGCTGGCCGGCACGCGGCACAATGTCTGCGTGGTGGGCGATGAAGACCAGTCAATTTACTCGTGGCGCGGGGCTGATATCCGCAACATTCTGGAATTTGAAAAGGATTTTCCTGAGGCGCGCATTATCCGGCTGGAGCAGAACTACCGCTCTACGCAGGCGATCCTAGAGGCCGCGTCTGCCGTGGTCTCCAACAACGTAAAGCGCAAGGGCAAGACGCTATGGACAGCACGCGAAGACGGCAACAAGATTGGCTACTATGAAGCCCCCGATGGCGAGAATGAATCGCTCTTTGCCGCCGACTATATTTCGCGCTATCTGAAAAAACTGAAAGAAGAAGGCCAGGATGATGCTCGTGTGGCCGTCCTTTACCGGCTCAATTCGCAATCGCGTCTGATTGAAGAAGCCATGCGGCGCTATCAACTTCCCTATCAGGTAGTGGGCGGATTTTCATTCTACGAGCGCGCGGAAATCAAGGACATGATCAGCTATCTCAAGCTGATCAACAATCCCCAGGATTCCATTGCGCTCTTGCGCGTGATTAATACGCCTGCGCGCGGAATTGGCAAATCCACGGTTGAGACGGTGGAGCGCCTTTCACTGGAGACGGGAATGTCCTTGTGGTCGGCCATCAGTGAATCGATTGATCGCCGGCTGTTGCCGGCGCGCGCTTGCGTGGCGCTTAAAGGCTTCAAGGACCTGATTGAGGATGCGCGGGCCATGCTGTTGGGGACGTTTGCTGAGCGCGTGGCGGAGACAACCCAAACCCACCACGGAGACACGGAGACACGGACAGAAAAGGCTGAAGAAATCGAAACAGATACTTCATTCGAGCCTGCGGCATTTGGTGAAAATATCAGCTTTGATTTTGGGGCGAATGACGAGCCTGGACCGGAAGAAAGCTTTGCCGTCGAAGCTGAAACCGAAGCTGAAACCGAAGCTGCCGCCAGTGAAGGTGAAGGAGCAGAAGCAGTTGAAGGCTTTCGCGCGCCGGGCGGCCCCGCCAGCATTCCTGAGATTCTCAAATTCCTGATTGACCGCACCGGCTATATCAAGGAACTGGAAAAAGAGGCCACGCCGGATTCGCTGGCGCGCATTGATAACCTGCGCGAACTGGTCAACGCCGCCATGGATTCACGCGACCGCGGCGAAACGCTGGCAGAATTCCTTGACCATGCCGCCCTGGTGAGCGACGTGGATACATACGATCCACGCGGCACAGTCACGCTGATGACGCTCCATTCGGCCAAAGGGCTGGAATTTGGCCTGGTCTTTCTGATGGGCATGGAAGAAGGGCTGTTCCCGCACTCGCGCGCCTTCAACGATCCTGACCAGATGGAGGAAGAGCGCCGTCTTTGCTATGTGGGCATGACCCGTGCCATGGACCATCTGGTGCTGAGCAACGCGCGTTATCGCCGTCGTTATGGTACGGATATGCCGGACGCAACGGTGCCTTCGCGCTTTCTGGAAGAGGTGCCTCCGCAGTTGCTGGAAGAGCTGGGCACATCCCGCAGCCGGGCTGCCGCTTCCTATCACAACGCTGATTTCAATGACCGCCACTATAGCTATGAAGATGAAGACCAGAGTGCGTCTTCCAGCGTGGGGCGGCAACAGCCAGCGGCGCGGGCCAAACCGAAAAATGGCGGCTATTCCGGCCCCAAATACAATTCCATCGATAATATTGCCGACTTTTTTGCTTCCCGGGGCAAGAAGTTCACCCGACCCCAGGTCCCGGTGGAGAAGTCAGCCGGCGGCAGCTCTTTCCGTCCCGGCCAGCGGGTGAAACATCCGAAATATGGCGAGGGCGTGGTCTATCGGCGCGAAGGTGAAGGAGAAAACGCCAAGATTACGGTACAATTTCCACGATTCGGATTGAAAAAGCTGGTGGAGAAGTTCGCGCACCTCGAGCGGGCATAACAATTTTCAGTAGTTATCTTTTGATTAGGATGAGGATTAGGACAGGTACATGGCAAACACCAAAGCACTGAGCAGGGAAGAACGCAAAAAGACAAAGCGCACGGCGCGCAATAAACAGGCGCCTAAAAAACCCCGTGAATATGCGCGCGGCTCCAAAAAACCCAAGATGAAGAAGATGGTGCGCGGCACGGCCAAGCGCTAACTGTTTGTGACGGCGTGGAGGCGCATTTTCAAATGCGTCTTTGCGCCGTATGGTTTTTCTTACGGTCCAGCACGCCATTTAAGGAGGCCTTTTCTGGCCAGCCAACTCTTCGCCAAGAAGTCCATTGATAAGCTGATTTCAGATTCAGAAAGGCCAGGGCATCGTCTGCCGAAGTCACTGGGCCCATGGTCGCTGACGGCGCTTGGTATCGGCGCGATTATCGGTTCCGGAATTTTTGTGCTTACCGGCACTGCAGCGGCAGGCGAGAACTTTCAACTTCCTTCGATCTACAAGGCGCAAGTGCTGGATGTGATCATGAATCTCATCCAACATGGCAGCTTGTCGGGTGTTCTGATGCACGGCCGTCCAGCAGCTGGTCCGGCGATTGTCATTTCCTTTCTCCTGGTCGCGGTATTGTGCAGCTTTGCCGGGCTCTGTTATGCCGAGCTGGCATCGATGATACCTATCGCCGGAAGCGCATATACGTATTCCTACGCCACCCTCGGCGAGTTGGTTGCGTGGATCATTGGTTGGGACCTGATCCTGGAGTACGCAGTCAGCAACGTGGCGGTAGCGATTAGTTTTGGTGGCTATCTAAAAGCCCAGCTAGCTGATTTCCACTTTGTGATTCCGGACAAATGGTCTACGCCGGTATGGGCGGGCAATGGATGGACCGGATCCTATTTCAATTTCCCGGCCTTTCTGGTGGTTTTTGTCTTGACTGTTCTGTTGGTTCGCGGAATTCGAGAATCGGCCAAAGCCAACAACATTATGGTGGCCATCAAAATTGGTGCGATCCTGATTTTTCTTGTGGTTGGAGGGACGTTAGCCCATACCTCGAACTGGCACCCGTTTGCGCCTTACGGATTCACTGGAATTGTCTCTGGAGGAGCGATCATATTCTTCACGTACATTGGATTCGATTCGGTTTCGACAGCTGCGGAAGAAGCGCGCAATCCGCAACGCGACATTCCATTTGGCATCCTGGCGTCCTTGATTGTTTGCACCGTGCTCTATATCGGAGTGGCGCTGGTGCTCCTCGGTATGATGAAGTACAGCACTTTCTCCGGCGATAACGTCGCGGCAGCCGATGCTCCGGTCAAGTATGCTCTCCAGCATCTCGGCGCCAACCGGACTTTTCAGGCTGTGATTGTTGTTGGCGCTCTGATGGGGATGATTTCTTCTCTGCTGGTTTTTCAGTATGGGCAAACGCGTATCTGGTTTGCCATGTCCCGCGACGGATTGTTGCCCAAGATTTTTTCCGCGCTCCATCCGAAATTCAAAACTCCGCACTGGTCTACATGGATTGCCGGCGCCGCCGTAGGCTTACCCGCAGGGTTAGTCGACGTGCCTGACGCAGCAGATTTATCGAATATTGGAACGCTATTTGCGTTCTTACTAGTCTCCTTAGGCGTACTCTTCTTGAGAAGGAGGCAGCCGGATCGGCCCCGTGGCTTCCGTGTTCCCATGGTCCCGCTGTTCCCAATTATCTCTGTCGTGCTGTGCATCGGCTTGATGTCGGGCCTGCTAGTGATCACCTGGCTCCGCTTTTTCGTCTGGCTGGCCATTGGCATGGTGATTTACTGGCTTTATAGCCGCCGCCACAGTGAATTCGCCGCCACACCAGTTTCCCCCGGCAAAGTGTGATGGCTTCCAAGTCTTTCATCCAGTCGTTGCCAAAGGCGGAACTTCATCTCCATCTGGAGGGCAGTGTTGATCCGGCCACGCTGGTGGAGCTGAGCCGCCGTTATAATACGCCCCTGCCCACGGAAAACAACCGCTATGA
>DATBCN010000607.1:0-3574 GCA_036270475.1 Candidatus Angelobacter sp.
ATTTCCGCGCCTTCGTGGAAGAAGCCGCGGACATGGTGGTCGCCCTGGGCGGTTCGCTCTCCGGTGAACATGGTGACGGTCAGGCCCGCGGCGAACTGCTCGTCAGAATGTTTGGCCCGAACTCATGGCGGCCTTCCGCGAATTTAAGCGCATATGGGACCCTGCCTGGAAAATGAATCCGGGCAAAAAAATTGACGCTAATCCGCTCGATGAAAATTTGCGCCTGGGCGCGACGTACCGCCCCGCGCCGATCAAGACCTATTTTTCATTTCCTGAAGATCACGGCCATTTTCCTGAAACCACGTTGCGCTGCGTCGGCGTGAGCAAATGCCGCAAAGATGATGGCGGCACCATGTGCCCCAGCTACATGGTCACCCGTGAAGAGAAGCACTCCACCCGTGGCCGCGCTCGCCTGCTCTTTGAAATGCTGCGCGGTGATCCGCTGGAGAGCGGCTGGAAAAACGAGTATGTAAAAGAAGCGCTTGATCTCTGCCTGGCCTGCAAGGCATGCAAGAGCGAATGCCCCATCAATGTTGACATGGCCACCTACAAGGCAGAATTCCTGGCCCACTATTATGCAGGCCGTTCGCGTCCGCGTGCCGCCTACGCCATGGGCTTGATCTATCGCTGGGCCCGGCTGGTGCGCGTGGCGCCTTGGCTCGTCAATCTTCTTGGCCGCACGCCTGGGATTTCCAATTTGATGAAGGCCATCGGCGGCATCTCGCAAAAGCGCCGCATGCCCGCGTTTGCCTCGCCGCTGTTCACTGAGTGGTTCCGCCGGCGTCCTTACCAGAACATCAGCCGTCCAAAAGTAATTTTGTGGCCAGATACGTTCAGTAACAATTTCAATCCTGAAATCGCCAGGGCCGCCGTGGAAGTTCTGGAGCACGCCGGCTATCAGGTCGCTATTCCGGAAACGTCACTTTGTTGCGGCCGCCCTCTCTATGATTTCGGCATGCTCGACGAAGCCAAGGCCGCCCTAAAGCACACATTGTCCGCCTTGCGCGCTGACATTGCCGCTGGAACCCCCATCATCGGCCTTGAACCAAGCTGCGTCTCTGTCTTTCGCGACGAGATGACGAACCTGCTGGGCAACAACACTGAAGCGCAAAAGCTCCGCGCGCAAACCTTTTTGCTCAGCGAATTTCTCATCAACCGTGCTGCCTATCGCCCGCCCAAACTCAAGCGCAAGGCGCTTGTACACGGCCACTGCCACCACAAGTCAGTGCTCAAATTCGATTCTGAGTTGGAACTGCTTAAGCGCAGTGGTCTCGATTTTCAGGTGCTCGACTCTGGTTGCTGCGGCATGGCTGGGTCATTCGGCTTTGAGGCTGGCAAGTATGACGTTTCCGTCAGGATTGGCGAACGCACTCTGCTGCCCGCGGTGCGCAACGCATCGGCGGACACGCTCATCATTACTGACGGATTCAGTTGCTGCCAGCAGATTGAAGGTCTTACCGGCCGCAAGACATTGCACATTGCGGAAGTCTTGCTGATGGCGATCCACGCAGCCGGAAGCGCGCCAGCAGTCGAAGATCGGGCGCCGGTCTATGAGAATGCCGGCAGATGAGGGTTTGCGTTCCTGGCGATTAAGCTTCAGCTCGCCATTTTCAATTCAGCCTCCGGTGCAAGCGCGGGCACGCTGATCTGGAGTTTTTCTCCTAACTCAAGAAATCTTGCACGCCATGCACGTGAGGCGGCATCCTGTTTTGCTGGGCCCGAAGAAAACTCCTCTTTCAGCATGGAGTAATAAATATTCTGCGCGTGCCAGTAATTTACCGCAAAAGGCATGGAAGGAAAAATCGTTGCCAGCACATTCGCTCTTTCCAGCAACTCGGAATCACCGGGGTTTTGCTGAAGGCGGCGCAGCAGCCGTGTGAGGCTGTTGCTGGCGGCAAATCCAACGCCTGCGGCGTCCACCGGCACGCCTTCATGTTTCACCAGCTCCACCAGCATGGCCGCGCGCACAAAATCCACCGGATCATTTTCAAACGTATGTTTCAAATCGTTGTTGAGCACAAATTCCGCGGTAAAACGCAGAACGTCCGGGACGGGCTGGCCCATTTCCTTCAGGAAGCGCAGAAGCGATCCATGTTTTTCATAGATCTTGTGATAGCTGGCCTCCGCATCCTGCAGGGTGCGGGAAAGCACAATGTCGAGGATCCTCTTCTGTTCATCCTTAAAGAGAGATTTCAGCGAGTAACGCATCTCGTCAAAATAATCGTCCAGCAGCCGCAGCGCTTCTACAAAATCGCCATTGGTAAAAGCTGCCATGCTCTCCCCCGCCAGTTGGGCGTGTTCTTCCTGCTGGCTGGTTTTGCGCACGCCGGCGTGCAGGACCTGTTCTCCCAGATAGACGGCGGCAAAACTCAAATTGCTTGACTCGCGCGTAATGCTGGAAATAACGTGGGCCCGTCCCAGCGCCAGCTTGGCCGCGCCGGCTTCGACATGCTGATAGTCAATCATCCTTATGTCATAGCAATACTGCGGGACCACGTGGTTACCATCAAACATTGAGCTGATGGCAAAGTGCGCTCCCACCTTGCACAGGTCAACGAATGCAGGGCGGACCAGTTGATGATAGATGGCGGCGCCATCGCCAAACTCGGGCAGATTGCTTTTTGCCTGCGCCAGTTGCTCCAGAAATTCCGCTTCCAGGTCCACGTCGCCGGTTTCGCGCGCCAATTGGATCACGCGTCCGGCATATTGCATTACCTGTACGGTTTCAAGGCCGCTCAATTCATCAAAGAACCAGCCGCAGCTTGTGTACATCAGCATGGCGTGCCGCTGCATCTCCAGCAGCTTCAGCGCGGCAACCTGCTCTGCGCCGGTCAACGAGTGAGTCGCGTGCTGCCCCAAAAAGTTCAGCACGCTTTCTTCGGATCGATTAAGGACCACCTGAACGTATTCGTCGCGAGCAGCCCAGGGATCTTTCAGAAGCCGCCCCGCTTCTTGCTCGTACAAAGGCGCGAGTTGATCGCGCAACCAATCGAGCGCTGCGCGCAGGGGCGCACGCCATTCTTGTGTCCAGCCAGGGTGGCCGCCGGAGTTGCAGCCGCAATTGGCCCGCCAGCGCTCGACGCCGTGAACACAACTCCATGAGCTGTTGTTTACAACTTCCACAAAAGTGTCCGGCGGGTGCCGCTCCAGAAACTCACCGTAGTTTGTGAGTTGCGCGAGTTTGTCGGTCTCAACGTGATGCAGCGCGTAGGAAAGAGCCATCTCGCCGAAACGATGGTGATGGCCGTAACTCTCGCCGTCCGTCGCGATGTGCACCAACTGCGGCCAGGTGCGAGCGTCTGAAAAGCCGCTCATCAGCCGGTCGGCAAAGCGCTGCCCATTGTCCAGCAATCGCTCAAAGGCCACGCCTTGCGAAATCGGCCCGTCATAGAAAAAGACGGTCATGGTTCGTTTCGATGGCAATTGCAATAGATAAGCGCGGCTGGGATCCACGCGATCGCCGCTCACATCCTGCCACGAGCGGCTGCCGCGTTTGCGAATGCGCTTGGCTTGTCGCGGCGCGAGTATGGTGAACTTGATCCCATTCGCGGCCAGGACATCGAGTGTTTCCGTG
>DATBCN010000608.1:0-1697 GCA_036270475.1 Candidatus Angelobacter sp.
AACACGCCGAAGGATATTCCCATTCTTAATTACCACTGGGAATACTGAGGTTTCTCGCGAAGAGCGCGACGGGCGCGAAGGAGAGTTGGAGGGATGACCTAATTGAGCGTCCCCGCATCCCCTGCAGCAACAAATGCACGACACGGATGAGAACAGAAGCCACCAAATCCAAGCGCAGACGCATTTAAATTTGTCCCGGAAGGGACATCTGACACATAGCCCGGCGTTTCAACGCCGGGTATGAGATAAATGGGAACAAGTCCCTTCGGAGGGTGTTACGAATTGAAAAGTGTCAGTCCTTGATTTTATTGGTCGAAATGGGCGTGGGTTTGTTTTCAGGTTTTCCGAGATTTTCCCACGACCAGCCCATTTGCGTCGGGATGAGGTCCCGCAAAAGGTTGTTTTCTCGCGGCGAGTTCAACAGTGCCAACGCCCGCAACAGGCCGGCCGCATCGGCGAGCAGGCTCATCGTCCACGTCAGCCGCAGGCTGTTTAAAAACATCCGGCCAAGGCCGAGAATATTTTTTTCAAAGGACTGGCAGGGTTCGATCCAGGATCGCAATTGATAGATCAAGCGTCTGGCCACAAGGGTGTTTAAAGGCAGCAATCCCAAAAGCGTTTCGCTAAGTTCCGGTGGATAGCCAAACTCTTTGGAGCAGGTGCTCGCTTCCCAACAGTAACGGCAAAGGCTTTCGCCTAGCGGCACGCCAAACCAATGGAGCGAATCCTCGGCATCATAGCCCAGCCACTGCAAGGTCTGGCCTTGTTGACAACTCATCTGGTCCCAGGCGTCAAAGGGTTCGATGATTCGCATGTCACTTTTCAATTTGGTCACCACCGCCACCTGCCATTGCTGGCGAATCTCCTTTTTGGTTTGCTGATGAATATAACCCAGGTCGCCCACCACCATGTCTGGGCGCCAGCTCAGCCGCTGCTGGCATTGCCGAATGCTGGGTTTGAGCAGATACCCCTCGGGAACATGCGCTGGCGTGGCCCAACTCACCAGTGGAACCAATAGCACTGCGGGTTGGTAACTGCGCATCCACAAACGCAGCGTGTGCTTTTTATAGCCGACGAAAAAGCGTGTGTGCCCGGGCCGCATGGAACGCGCGCCCAGGGTGGCTAACCGGGCCGACCATGGTTGGCCGTCTTTTTTTTATCCGCAGTTGCGGCTGGCAGATCCGTTGCGTCAATGATGCCCACGGTCCGTCCGTCCCTGGGCAGGAACCGTAAGAGTCGCCGGACCAGTTGTTCATTGATCCGACGCAAGCCAGCGACGCCTGCCTCCGCGCGGAACTGCGAGAGCATGCGCACATCCGGTGTTCGATGCCGATGATTGAGCAGCGCAAAGCGTCGCCAAGCCGGCTGCTCCGGCAACAGACGCGCCAGCGCATTGAAGCTGTGTGCCGGACTCAACAAGGTGAGTAAATGTACTCGCCAAAGTTGTGCGGCATTAAAGTAGTTACGGCGTCCCTGAAGACGATTGCCGGGTAATAAACGGTTGATGAACTCATCGGGGATGTACGGCGCGAGGACTTCCAAAAGTTCGGCCGTGCCAGTGGCGGGAAGCGGTGATTGCACAATGTTAGAACTACCTGAAAATCCAACACCTGTCCCGCACGCTAACGAAATTAACATTTTTTAAGCCTTAATGCTTCTAGCCCTTCACTTTACTCAAAATAGCGTAACACCCTCCT
>DATBCN010000609.1:0-2711 GCA_036270475.1 Candidatus Angelobacter sp.
ACACGCGACCCGTAAAAGCCGTGATGTTGATGCCTGACGGCAAACAGGCGATCTCTGTCTCGGATGATAACAACTTGAAGATATGGGACCTGGGTAGGGGCGTTGAACTTGGTACGGTAGCCGCCCACTCAGGCCCCGTGAGTGCCGTGGTGACCACGCCTGATAGTAAACGAGTCATCTCCGTGAATGGCGCTGAAGACGCCACACTCAAAGTCTGGGATTTTGAAATTGGAGCTGACCTTCACAATGCGACCTGCCACTCGCAAATGGTGAATGCGGTTGCCATTTCACCCGATGGCAAGTACGTAATTTCAGGTTCTGACGATATGACGCTGAATGTGCGCCGGCTTGACGGAAGCGAACAGGTCCACACCTTGACGGGCCATTCTCATGCGATTAACGCGGTTGCAATTTCCCCTGACAGCTCGTTTGCGGTTTCGGCTTCAGCGGACAAAACACTGCGAGTTTGGGACTTGATTGCAGGGGGCGAATTGCACAAGCTCGCCGGCCATTCGCACTCAGTGGACCAAGTGGCAATCACAGCGGATGGACGGCGCGCCGTTTCCGCATCCTGCGACCGGACGCTGAAATTATGGGACCTGGAAATCGGCGTGGAGCTGCGCACTTTTGCCGGACATTCGGGTTGGGTGGATGACGTGTTGATTACACCAGACCAGAAACTCGCGATATCCGCCTCTTACGATCACAGCTTGCGAGTGTGGGAGATGGAGAGCGGTGTTGAACTCAGAACTTTGTGCGGCCATTCAGGGTGGGTCAACGCACTGGCGGCGACCCGCGACGGAAAGTTTGTTGTATCAGCTTCCTATGACAATACCCTGAAGTTGTGGGAGATCGAAAGCGGGGAACAGGTGCATGAGTTAAAGGGGCATTCCGCTTCAGTGAATGCGGTGGCACTTACACCTGATGGAAAATTCGCTGTTTCGGCATCGCGCGACCACACACTCAAAGTGTGGGACCTTAGCTCGGGCGCAGAGGTGCAGACCCTCGCCGGCCATTTGCGGTCGGTAATCGCAGTCGCTATTGCTGGTAGTGGCTACATTGTGTCAGCTTCCAGCGACAACACGATCAGGCTATGGCTCATGGGAGGAAAAGAAGTGGCAACATTCACCGCGGACGGCTCAATCATTTGCATGGCAGTGCATGCCGACGGGCGGACGATTGCCGCGGGAGATTACCTGGGGCGCGTCCATCTTTTGCGTATGCACCCAATCGGCAAGCCGGCATAAGGCAATCCCCGATCTTATCCTGGTACGCATTTTGTTTATCCTTTGAGCTACGTATTGTTGAGTGTGGCAAGATACGTCCCGAGCGGCTTCCAATAACGCTCTCTCCATTCCTGCTTGATGGAATCCGTCTGTCCGGACGGGATTAGTGATTGCACCATGGTTAGCAAGGTCTCCTCTCCACCCGTTTCTTCAAGAGTAATTTCGACTATGGAAGGAGGAGCATTGAGATGCCAATGGACAGTTTGCCATTCCTTTAGGATACGACGGCCCGGCTGCAAATCCAGATAACGGCCCGAAATGTATTCATCAAAAACGGTAAAGCGCTTGCCCACCTGCGCCCGGCCAGTTGCCCTGGCGCCTGTCCACTTCTGTTGCATGGCCGGATCGGTCAGGGCCTGGAATACCACGGAGGGCTTTGCGGAAAGACATTCTTGCTGAGTCAGCGTCTCGGTGAGCTGATGCAATCAATTGTTCCTCCTGAACGAAGCATTGCTTGCTACCGCAGGGAACTTACAGTGATCTCAGTTTTGAAAGCTATGTCCACCGTCGTCTCGCGCGACCCAGAAACTGACGGCCCGCGACCGGAAGAAACTTATCGCGGAAAAAGAACCGGAAGTGGCGCCGGTGAGCAAGACGATGCCATCAATGAATCCCTGGAATGGGCGGATGATTTCCGGCAATGCCTGCGGGCTGAGAAGAGTCATAACCTGCTGGACTTGTCCATCTTCGTCAGTTAACTCAACCATGCAGCTATATCCGGCCATTGGTCTTGCTCCTTCCAGAAAATTGCACGGCGCCAACTTGGTTCAGTGCCCTGGCGGCTGCTCTTTTGCGCAATGACCTCTCGGGTGTGGCAACCCGCCAGGGCGGGCCATGCATGAGGGATACCTGCAGATGTACCGGGCACTCATTGTGTCCCATGCAATGGCTTACTGCTGAGTATTGACAAACGGGCTGCAAGTATTTGCATCGATTGGCATCATGGGCTACCGGCGCTTCAAGAAGCAGTGAGATCTACTCCAATACCACAAGTCAAAAAGGCACAGCCGCACAACGATGAACAATAGCAACAAGGCTGAGGCGTCAGCGCCCGAGCGGACAGGCGAAGTATTAATGCCGGAATGGCGAAACATAGATAGTGCTCAAAAATCAACTTCAGGCAAAACCGCCATCAAGCTAAGACACAGAAGTAAACGAATTTTGCGAAAAGGAATCTTGATTGTGTGTTTTCATCAATGCCGCCAGCGCACCATGGATAGGTGCTTGCGCGGCATATCCCGCAAAAATTGCCAGCTGATTGGGTCTAAGTAAGTACCCTTTTTACATCTGTGAGGGTTGATGAGCCATGGACGCAGGCAATTCCAATTCGGCATTACGGCAGGGATTTGGCCAGCCGGTCCCTACGTTTGATCTTCCCTGGCTGGATGGGTCCGGTAAAGGAACATTGCATGACATCCTGATGGG
>DATBCN010000610.1:0-1690 GCA_036270475.1 Candidatus Angelobacter sp.
CCGGCAATTTCGCCAGGAAAAAGATTCCATCGGTATAAAAGAAATTCCTGCTGACGTTTATTACGGCGTGCAGACCGCCCGCGCCGTGGAGAACTATCCCATCTCCGGCATGCGCGCCAATCCCACGCTGATTCGCGCCATCGGCATGGTGAAATATGCCGCAGCCCAGGCTAATAAAGAACTTTCCCTGGTGGATGACAAGCGCGCGGACGCAATCATGCAGGCGGCAAAAGAAGTAGTTGACGGCAAGTGGGACGCTTCCTTCGTGGTTGACGTATTTCAGGCGGGTGCGGGCGTGAGCTTCCACATGAACTCAAATGAAGTCATCGCCAACCGCGCCACTGAGTTGATGGGCGGCAAGCTGGGCGAATATACGGTCCATCCCAATGACCACGTAAATTACGGCCAGTCCACCAATGACGTTTTTCCAACGGCCATGCGTGTGGCAACGTTGCTGGAACTGGAAAAACTTTATCCCGTGCTGGACGCGCTGGCCGCCGCCTTTGAAGCCAAGGGCAAAGAGTTCCACAACATCATGAAGTCGGGGCGCACGCACATGCAGGACGCGGTGCCCATCCGGTTGGGCCAGGAGTTTGCCGCTTACGGTGTGGCCATCCGCAAGGCCATTGACGATATCCGGCACGCCGGCGATTCACTGCGTGAACTGGGACTGGGCGGCTCCGCCGTGGGGACCGGCATCAACACACATCCCGACTATCGCGTTAAAGCCGTGGCCAACCTGGCGAAAATTTCCGGGCAGAAGCTTGAACCGGCAGCGGACATGCGCTGGGCCATGCAATCGAACTCCTGCATGGCGCAGGTCTCCGCTGCTCTGCGTAATCTGGCGCTGGAAGTCATCCGCATCTCCAACGATCTGCGCTTGATCTCCTCTGGTCCCAACACCGGCTTTGCTGAAGTCAACTTGCCCGGATTGCAGCCTGGTTCCTCGATCATGCCGGGAAAGATCAATCCGGTAATGCCTGAGCTGGCGGCAATGGTCTCATTCCATGTGGTGGGCAATGACGCGGCTGTTGCATTAGCCGTGCAGGCTGGACAGCTTGAATTGAACGTGATGATGCCGACCATGTCCCATAACGTGCTCCAATCCATTACGATCCTCACCAACATGCTTCGCGTCTTTACGGAAAAATGCGTCAACGGCCTTACCGCCAACGAAAAACGGAACGCTTTTTACGCCCAAAGCACAGTGTCATTGGCTACCGCGCTGAATCCATACATCGGTTATGCCAAGGCCGCGGAAATTGTGAAGGAGTCAGTGGCCACAGGACGGTCGATCATCGACATTGCCCGCGACAAGAAATTGCTGAGCGAAAAAGAAATTGCGGAAATTCTGGACCCCGTGAGCATGACGGAGCCACAGTATCCCAAGGAGGCAGCGAAGCGGCGAGAGGATATCAAGAAGCAGAAGTAAGTTTTTTCTGAAATCTCGACCTTGAGCCTGCGAAGAAGAGGGAACCCTACACGCTCGACAATTTTTGAGATTATACAAATTTAGGGATCGGCCCCGGACACAACTGGATTTTGTGGCACAGGCACTCCTGCCTGCTGAAATTGTGAAGGAAGACAGGAAAAGAACATGAAACCTATTCCGTCTTCTCAGCCTTATCTACACTTGCAGGAAAGTCTTCTGGTGATAAAGCAAATTCCAATTCTAATTTGGTAGCAATAG
>DATBCN010000611.1:0-2140 GCA_036270475.1 Candidatus Angelobacter sp.
GTGGATTCCGGCAGCACCGGATGCGCCAGCGCGGTCACAATCCGCAGCGCCTCAGCCGCCGTATATAGGATCGTTGCCAGACGCGCCTTATTCTCCTCGCCTTCTTTTTCAGCCACGATCCACGGTTCTTCATCGACCAGATATTTATTGACCGCGCCGACCAGACTCCAAGCGCTTTCCAGAGCGCGAGAGAACTGGAAGTCGTCAAACAACTGGCTGAATTCCTGGACCACTGCCAACGCATGCTCTTTAATCACGTCATCGGTGGCCTTGCGCGCCACGGTCGGTGATGGATAAGGCACCGAGCCGTTGAAGTAACGGTTAATCATGGTGAGCGTGCGGCTGGAAAGATTGCCCAGATCGTTGGCCAGATCAGAGTTATAGCGCTGCACCAGCGCATCAAAGCTGAACGATCCATCCTGTCCAAACACAACTTCGCGCAGCAGGAAGTAGCGCAGCGCGTCATTGCCCATTACGTCAATGACTGTTTCCGCGCGGACAATGTTGCCGCGCGACTTGGACATTTTGCTTTCTTCAAACAGCAGCCAGCCATGCGCCACAATGGAGCGCGGCAATGCCAATCCGGCAGCCATCAGGAAAGCCGGCCAATAGACGCAGTGAAAGCGGATGATCTCCTTGCCGATCATGTGCAAGTCTGCGGGCCAATAGTGCTCAAATTTCTTCTGTTCCGCCTCGTCCTTGGATCCCAGCCCGATAGCGCTGCAGTAATTGATCAGCGCGTCCAGCCACACGTACATTATGTGTTTGGGGTCGCCGGGGACGGGAACGCCCCACTTGAACGTGCTGCGGCTGATGGAGAGATCGCGCAGTCCGCTCTTCACAAAGGCAATCACCTCATTGCGGCGCGTCTCCGGGCGGATAAAGCCAGGATTCTGCTGATAATGCACCAGCAACTGATCGGCGAAGGCAGAGAGCTTGAAGTAGTAATTTTCCTCGCTTACCGTCTCGGTGGGCCGTCCGCATTCAGGGCAGGGAGCGCCTGCACCGACGGCGTCAACATAAAGTTCGTCAAAAACGCAGTACTGGCCGGTGTAGGTGCCTTTGTAAATGTGTCCGTTCGCCTGCAGGCGCCGGAAAAACTCCTGCGCTCCGGCCTTATGGCGTGGTTCGGTCGTGCGTATGAAGTCGTCGTTGGAGATGTTCATCTTCTCAAACAACGAGCGGAACAAGCCGGAGACCTCGTCGGCAAACTGTTTCGGCGTCATTCCCGCGGCCACGGCGGAGCGCTCAATCTTCTGCCCATGCTCATCTGTGCCGGTAAGGAAATACGTATCAAAGCCCAGCATGCGTTTGCGGCGCGCAATGGCGTCGCACACCAGCGTGGTATAGGCATGCCCCACGTGCGGGCGCGCGTTTACGTAGTAAATGGGCGTGGTGATGTAAAACTTCTGGCTGCCCTTATCCATTGGTTACTTCCAGATAAACTTTAATAGCTTCCTGCATAACGGTTTTTAATGGCACTTTCTGTTCTTTAGCGATACGGCTGCAATCTTCATACTCAGGAGCGTAGTTGCTGACACTGCCGTTCAGGTTGGCCAGCTTCATGCGGACCTCGCCCCATTTTGTCTTGACGCTCATGTACCGGCGGGCGAGCGCCGCCCTGGTTTCACGCCGGATGCGAACACCCAGCGTAGTGGTTTCAGCCAAGATCAGCTTGGTCAGCAGATTGCCGTCATCTGGCCGGCATAAGACGGTCAACAGCATGCCGGGACGGCTCTTCTTCATCTGCACCGGCGTACCGAACACATCCAGCGCGCCATTTTGCAGCGCTGCTTCCAGCACATAACCAAACACCTGCGGCGACATGTCGTCAATGTTGGCTTCCAGCACCGTGATTTCTTCCACGGGAAACGGAGACTCCTGCAACGCGCCAGTTTCACCCACGGTTAGACGCACAACGTTCGGAAAGTTTTTGAAGTTACGCGTGCCCGCGCCATAAGCTACTTTCTCCGCTTTCATGGCCGGGAAGTTTGAGAAACGCGAGGCCAGCACGCTCACGATTGCAGCGCCAGTGGGCGTAACCAGCTCTTTTTGAATTTCGCCCGAGTAGACTGGGGCTTTCTTCAGCAGCTCCAGCGTGGCTGGCGCTGGGATGGGAAAAGTACCGTGCGCGCATACT
>DATBCN010000612.1:0-10756 GCA_036270475.1 Candidatus Angelobacter sp.
CTCAGCGGGGAGAGCAGCGGCCAGTTCGCCCACCATCAACCCGGTGGGCAGGCTCCAGATCAGCGGTGTAACAAAGAGAATCACAATGGCGAGCTTGTAGCCGGCATCCTGGACCAGCTCCTCCATGCCGTAAGGGCCGCCGGAAACCATGAAATAAGTGGCCGCCGCCAGCGACAAAACCGTCAGCTTGCGGCGTGGGCCGGATTGAGTTTTTCGCATCGGCTGTGAATTGCAATAGTAAAGTGAAATGCAATATAACATCGCGCTGAACGCGCGCAACACAACTTCAGCGGGAAGGGAAAATATTTTTCGGGTCCGGACTTTTTCAGCTCCGGACTACGGGTGCGATCTGAAGGCTTGTTCCGGCGCAGTTGTTCTGTTTGCGCTTTGTGCCTGCATGTAATCAATCAGGGCATTGATGTCCACATCCGCCAGCCGCAGGTCCGGCATGTTTACCTGTTTGTATTTCCTGAAAAGTTCCGTGGCTACCGGGTCGCCTGCTGCAATCATCTGATCAGGACGCGCGATAAAACGCGCCAGCCAGCCACGCTCGCGCTGGCTCGTCACGCCCAGCAGGTCTGGTCCAATCTTGTCGCCGTGGCCAATCGTGTGGCAGGCGGAGCAGTGGGTGGCAAAAATATATTGCCCCTTGTCGGTTATGTTCAGCGGCGAGACGTCGGCATAACTCTTTGTCTCTTTGTGCTGGTTTTTCCAACTGTTCAGCCAGTCGCCAATCAGGATCGACAAAAACCGCGGGTTGTCCGTGGCCGAGTTTCGCATCCATTGGCCGGTGGCCTCATTGCCGATCAGAACGGCGGGCGTGTGGCCATCACGATTGCGCGCGTCCGGCGGCGTATATAGCCCCATCTTCTGGCTGATGAGATCGATGTCATCTTTCTTGCCGGTAAGGAAAAACCAGCCCGGACCCGCATGATATTTTTCCGCGTATTCCTTCAGCACCTTCGGGGTGTCCTGCTCGGGATCAATGCTGATGGAATAAAAAAAGATCTCCTTGCCTACGCGATCACCCAGCATGCGCTGGACCTGGGCCAGCCGCGCTGTTTCCAGCGGACATGCATCCACGCAGCGGGTATAGATCAATTCAATCACCACCATTTTGCCCTTGAGCAGATCGTCGTAAAAATGGACTTTGGTCCCATCCTGCGTCGTCAGCTCAACGTTGGGAAAATAACCTGCGCCCCAGCGTGCGTTGTCATAGGCGCTAGAATCAATCCCGGCCAGCAGTCCGCCCACAAACAGCGCGGCAGCCGTAAGTCTCAGCAGGTGATTTCGCTTCATTATTTGCTCCAGTATACGGTCATTCAGTCACAACCAGATTTCACCAAAGCCAGGCCGCCAGAAATTCCTGGCGGCCCTTTGTGAATCGGGTTTGCGTCACGCTTACAGCGCAGTGGCAAGCACTTCATCCGGTGGGATGAAGGTCACGCCCTGCGGCGAGGGAATCGGAGTCGGCAGCGGCCTCAGGAATGGCGCGCCTCCGTCATCAATCTCCCAGCGCAGGAGCATGGCATTGTCTTCATTGACGGTATTGTGGCAATGCTCCATGAACATGCCGCCCCAGTCGCGGAACTGCATGGTCAGCGTGACACTGCCTCCCGGCCGCAGACGGTAGACGTCTTTGCGTCCGGTTTCCCAGGCAGGGACGTTGGCGGCGCTTCCGTTGCGGGCAAGAATCTGCCCTTCTTCAAAGTGAATGTGGATCGGGTGGTCCCAGCCGCCGCCGGAATTGATGAGTGTCCACACCTCGCGCGTGCCAAAGCGCGGCGCGGCTGAAACACGTCCAAAGTCAGCGTTGAGTCTGGTTCCGCCATCCGTGGAAATTCCCCACGGACCAGTAAATGCAGTAGTGGGATTACTGCTGGTTTGAGTGGCATCGCCGCCAAATTCAAACGTACGTTGCCGGGCCACGGGAATGCTGCTGAGGTCAGGGTTGGGAATCAGCGGATCGGGGACCTGGCTCACGTCAGGAAGAACAGGGTTGCGCACGATGCGAAACTCCAGAATCTTGCCTACGCCCGGGTCCAGAGATGTGCCGGACAATGCCTGGGCCAGCGTGAGATCAGTTTCTGGCTTCTTTCCGTTCTCATGCGCTGCCAGGTTTACCATCCAGACTTTGTTGCCGATGCTATAACGGGAAAAATCAATCACTATGTCATAGCGTTCGGCGATGCCCTGCTCATCCAGTTGCGTCAGCGTAACCGGATGAGGAAGCAAATTGCCGTCATTGGCAATCTGAATCATGGCTGAGCCGTCACTCAATGCGATCTTGATGAAGCGGGAAGCGCTTCCGTTCAGGATGCGGAAGCGGTATTTACGGCGCTCCACCTCGAAGAACGGTTTATATGACAAGTTCACCGTCATGATGTCGCCCAGGAATCCATCGAAGTTGAAGATGTCAAAGAAGAGTTGTCCGTTCTGGTCCCATGCTTTGTCAGCAACCATGAGGTTCACGTCATAGTCCAGATTGCCGAAGTCTTTTGCCGTGCCGCTGGGCAGGCGAAGATTTACGCCGTCATTAATCGCCTCATTCCCGCGATCAAGGGCGCTGTAAATGTTGAACATGCCGGCCATGCCTTTATAGACGTTCTGCGCGGTGAAGCTGAACATGTGGTCGTGGAACCAATGGGAGCTCATCGTTTCCCGCCAATCACCCGGGACCTTGGTGATGCCGCCGCTGCCGTTCGGGCTTCCGGCGCGGGGGTCGGTTGCGTTCACGTTCACGGTGTCACGTCCCGCCAGCACGATGGGCCAGTGATAGTCATAGAACTGGTTGGGGAAAAAATAAGCGCCGGTAAATCCGTCGTTTTCCGCTCCGTGATGTCCGTTGTGTTCGTGCGTGCTGATAGTATGCCGGCCAAACCCGCCATTCTGGCTCACGTCAGCAGGTAGCTTGTTGTGATGGCGGAAGAGAATGGGCTCTCCATAGCGCCCCTGAATCAGCTTTGGGGGGAGCGTGCCGTTGAATGTCCACAATGCCAGCGAGCTCTGGACGGGAAGTCCGGGATGGAATTTTGCCGCCAAAGCCTGCGCCGGATTAATTCCTGAGTTCAGGCTGGAAGGCACACCGGGGTTGTAAACTGCGTTGGCCTTGGCCCCTTCCTGTGTCACTTCCACTGCAACCTGTGGAGGAAAGATGTTGAATCGCTGGTGCGCCCATATAGTTCCGGGCGGGCGGCCTTCAATGGGGCCGGATCCCCCGCCTAATGCCGGATCCACAGCCATTTGAGTCTGGTTTGCTGTGGCTGTTGGTATTGGGTTCAGAGGATGAGGATGTGTTGCATCAACCACGGCGGGAATGGGGGCTCGTGGCAGAACGTCAAAACGAGGCATAGGCTGTGTGAATGGCTGTACGCCAAACAGAGGGCTGGGCGGCGCTCCGGTGGGTATTGTTTCTGTGCTGCCTCCGCCCCCACCTCCGCCACTGGCATATGCGTTAGTCACGAAAGGATTCAATCCAGCAATGGGGGCCAGCAATCCGCCGCTTGTAATAAGGCCCCACTTGATGAGCTCTCGACGGGAAACCTGGCCATGAGAATAGGCTTTGACGATCTCAGCCCGGTTTTTGCGTGCGTTTGCCGCATCTTCAAGCCGCCGCTTCGGCGCTTTTTCAGACAGAAAAAACACTTCTTCGCGATCACTCTTGCGAGTCATTCATTGCGCTCCTTGGTTGTATTTGGTGAAGCGTCGTCTGGACGAGGGAATGCAATCCAGTTGAACGACGGAAGATTTTGTCGCTCGAGAAAGGACCTGACCTGCAATGCTAATGGCTTACCGAGGCAACTTGACTGCGATCAAGCAAAGCACAAGATATGCTTTTTTATGTGGTGCTATTACTCTTGTCCTTGCAAGCTCAAACAGAAGCTGGCGGCAGCCAGTGGCAAAAGATCCCTTGAAGCGCAAAAGAATTCACACCTGCAGTAATTTTATACATGGTAGCGGCAGAACCAGCTCTAATTAAGAAAAAAAATTAAACTGCGTGTTCCAAAAAAGAACCAGTCAGGCGAATAACTGCAAAGCATAATATATTAAGGTTTGAGGATTGCCAGCATCTCTTTCCAGAGGTCCAAAATGGTCCTTCCCGCTCTATGCCCGCGGCATTTGATCACAAAGCGCTGGGATTCTTGTTCATATCCTGGCTGGTTCTACCGGGATCGAAATGGGAACGCCGGCAGCATTCAAGTGCCTGCTGCTGCCCTGGCGCGCATCGCGCCAGCTCAGTGTCCCAGGGGCAACGCTCAACTCAACCAATCACGCAGATGCTGAAGTTCAAGTGGCGGGACAAACCGGAGATGTGTGGCGAAATGATGCGCGCCTGGATCAGGTACACTTTTAGAGCGGCATCACAGAGCGGCAAACCACGGAGACTAACCCATGACTGACGATCTTCTCCGCTTCCGTGCGGAGTTCCCAATTCTGGAGCGCACTACTTATATGATCAGCAACTCGCTGGGCGCAATGCCTCGCGGAGTGTATGACTCAGCGCGCGAATATTGCGACATATGGGCCAACCGCGGCGTGCGCGCCTGGGAAGAAAAATGGTGGATGATGGCCCTGGAAGTGGGCGACGCCATTGGCGTGCTCATGAATGCCGCGCCCGGCACGGTCAGCATGCACCTGAACGTGACCAGTTGCCAGGCCGTGATCGCAAGTTGCTTTGATTTCAGCGGCAAACGCAACAAAGTGGTCTACAGTGACATGAATTTCCCTTCCATTATGTATTTCTGGGAAGGCCAGCGCAGCCGTGGGGCGCGCGTCCATATGGTCCCCACCGATGACGGCGTGCATGTGCCCACTCAGCGCCTGATTGACGCCATTGATGAAGAAACGCTTCTTGTGCCCATCTCGCATGTCGTGTTCCGCAGCTCTTATATCAAGGACGTAAAGGCCATTGTTGCCAAGGCCCACAGCGTGGGCGCGCTGGTGGTGCTCGATTGTTTCCAGTCCATGGGCAATGTGCCGGTCGATGTGCAGGCGCTCAACGTGGATTTTGCCGTTGGCGGCGTGCTCAAGTGGCTGTGCGGAGGCGCGGGCACTTCTTATCTTTATGTGCGGCCCGACCTGGGCAAGGCGCTCAAGCCTGATTTTACCGGCTGGTTTGCCCATGAACATCCATTTGAATTTGAGATTGGGCCCAGCAAACCTGCTGAAGCGCCTTTCCGCTTCATGCAGGGGACCACGAACGTGCCGGGATTTTACACAGCCATGCCGGGACTGAAGATCATTCGCGAGGCCGGCGTCGGGCGCATCCGGGAGAAATCAAAAAAGATGACGGCGCGGCTGATCGAGCTGGCTGACCAGCGTGGCTGGCGGGTGAATGCTCCCCGCGACCCTGAGCAGCGTGGCGGAACCGTGGCCATCGACATGCCAAACGCCAAAGAGGTCTGCCAGGAACTGTTGCGGCGCGACGTGCTGGTGGACTACCGGCCCCGCGCCGGTGTGCGCTTTTCTCCGCATTTTTACAACACCATGGAGGAGATTGACCGCGCTATCCAGACCGTGGATGAGGTCCTGAGTGACATGCCGGCGGCCCTGGCGGCAAAGTAGATCGGCGAAGTAATTAGTGTAGAAATTGGTTCTCTTGCACAATAGCTGTTGCCAATTCGCCTTTAGTTCGTTAATATTTCGCTTGTATGGCTATTACGAAAAGACAACGGCAGGTTTATGACTTTCTCCACGACTTTATCCAGCGCAACGGCTACTCGCCTTCCTTTGAAGAAATAGGCGATGGGCTGGGTTTGAGTTCACTGGCAACAGTACACAAGCATGTCTCCAATCTGGAGAAAAAGGGGCTGCTCAAGCGGGACTACAACCGCAGCCGCTCCATTGACGTGCTTCCAGTACGCGGGATGTTCAAACGGCAACCGTCCAAGGAGCTTGCGCTGCCTCTCATGGGGCGCATCGCCGCGGGCCAGCCGATTGAGGCCGTGGAGACACCCGAAACAATCTCCCTGGGAGATATCACCCGCTCCAAGGATGTTTTTGTCCTGCAGGTCAAAGGCGAGAGCATGAAGGACGAGCACATTGTGGACGGCGATTATGTCCTGGTGGAGAAAACCAATAACGCCCGCGATGGCGAAATTGTGGTGGCGCTGGTGGAAGGCACGGATGCCACGCTGAAACGGTTCTACCGTGAAGGCGTGAATGTCCGGTTGCAGCCCTCAAACACCGCCATGAAGCCGATCATTGTGGCAGCCAAGGCAGTGGCGCTGCAAGGACGTGTCATAGGCGTTTTGCGGAAATACTGAAGTTCCAGTCATCTGGGAGCAGACGCTGGCGGGCCAGGCGCGGAAGAGAATTGAAAAGCCCGGACTTCGTCCGGGCTTTATCGTTCAAAATCTGCTTTAGCTCACGTGCTTCTTCAGGGCCTTTTCAATCACATCGCGGTTTACATAGCCCACGATCTGTTCCTGCACCTGGCCCCCTTTGAAGATCAGCAGCGTTGGAATGCCGCGCACTCCGTAACGTTGCGGAGTCGCCGGGCAGCTATCCACGTCCATTTTTCCCACTTTCACTTTGCCCTGATAGGCTGCGGCAACTTCGTCCACCACCGGCGACAGCATTTTGCACGGGCCGCACCACGCCGCCCAAAAGTCGATCATTACCGGCTGGTCGCTCTTTAAAACTTCCTGGTCAAAATTGCCATCGGTTATTTCAAGAATTCCGCCCTTGATCCCGCTGGCCGAATTGGTTGTTTTCGTACTGTCCATTAAATTCCTACCTTGGTTAGATTTGTCCCGCCTGGAAGCTTAATTTTAGAACTTATCATCCTAGCAAATATATTGGATGACGCAGCCTGAATAAGGATGCGAAGCGGCTAAATGCCTGCTCGGAAAAGAGATATTGGCAGCGACAAAATGTTACTAAAGTGACGTGGACGAAAGGCCAGTCCGGTCATAGACTCATCCTCGGTGGTAAGGCAGTTCTGGGGGAGGGCTGCCGGGCGTCCTGCGATTCGTCGCAGGACGCTTGTATTTTGGGGGCGATGTTTTGTATTTCCTCTGCCAGCCTAACGCCGGTCGTGATCTTTGTCCCGGTCACGATCATGATCACGGTTCTTGTCGCGGTCTTTTTTGTTGTGATCTCGGTCTTTGTTGTGATCCCGGTCGTTGTGGTCTCGGTCCCGTTTATCGCGGTCCCGGTCCCTCGCCTCATGGCGGTCTCTGTCTCCACTGTGGCGGTCGTTGTCTCCATCGCGATTACGTGCGTAATTCCTGTCACTGTCCCGGCGGTCGTCGCGGTTCCGCCGGTCATCGCGGTCATGATCGTTCCTTGCGTAGCGCTGATTATCTCGGTTGCGCTCATCCTGGCGGAAGCGCGCTTCATTTTGCCGTCTCCATTCCCAATATTCCCTCTGCCGGTCCCGGTTAAGACGGTTGTACTCGATATAATCGTACCGGCGTTCAGCCAGCCACTGCCGGTAGTAGACGTCGTTGCCATAGCCTCCGTAATAGCCGCCGTAGTAAGGGTCGGATGTTCTGTAGCGATGTTCAGAGCAACCGGTTGTTGCCGCGATCGTCCCCAGTGCCAGAGCTGAAACCAAAAATCCTGATAATCGGCGCATTGTGTCCCTCTTTTCTCTCCCTCTCCCGTTGGTGTTTACTGTTTAGTAATTTGGATGTAAATTCCGTGTAAGAGAAACGTATATTAACCAAGTAGTTAACAAAAATTAACAGGCGGACGCAGTTTTTTAGTGATTGTCAGCGAATCATTCATAAACGGCCCTTACACCAGCTCTCGCTTAAATTGCATCCCTCTCAAAAATGTTATCCTCAAGAGTTAGGAATCTTCAGGAACTACCGCTAGAGCGGTTCCCTTATCAAATCTGGACCACAACGAGATGAGCACTAAAAGCGCACAGTTACCGGCAAGTAAAATTCCCCTCGATAGAAGCGGACGGGAGCAGGTTTTTGACGTCTTCCGGCGATGGGGCTACCTGGATGCCAACCTGGACCCCTTTGGCGGGCCGATTGGCGGGGGTTATCCCGACGTCCGCATTACCGGCGAAGGCGCGGACGAAGCACGCAAGATCTATTGCGGCTCCATAGGCGCTGAGTTCATGCACCTGCCCCAGCGTGACCGCCGCGAATGGATACTGAACCGCATGGAAAACCCTGCGGCCCAGCCGGTGGACCGCCGCTGGCTCGCCGATCGCTTGCTCCAGGCCGACCTGTTTGAGCAGATCATGCAGACCCGTTATTTGGGCACAAAACGCTATTCCGGCGAGGGCGCAACAGCCCAGATTCCGCTGCTGGATATGGTCCTGGAAACGGGCGCGGACCTGGGCGCGACCACCATGGTAATGGCCATGAGCCATCGCGGACGCCTCACCGTGATGACCCTGATTGTCGGAATTCCGGCGGAAAATGTCTTTGCCGGTTTTGAGGACGTTGATCCCCGCAGCGTGCTGGGCGGTGGCGACGTGAAATATCATCAGGGCGCTACCGGCGAATTCCATACGCGCAACGGCAAGGTCATACGCACCCATCTGGTTTCAAATCCCAGCCATCTTGAGGCTGTCGATCCCGTGGCGCTGGGGCGCACGCTGGCCAAGCAGAAACATGCCGGAGCCAGCGGCGTGAAGGAAATTCTTCCCATCATCATGCATGGTGACGCCGCTTTTGCCGGCCAGGGCATCTGGGCGGAGACCCTGAATTTCGCGGGATTGAAAGGATACTCTGTTGGGGGGGCCATCCAGGTGATTGTGAACAACCTGATCGGCTTTACCACTAACCCGCGCGAACTGCACACTTCGCGTTTTTCCTCTGACTTGGCCAAGCGCCAGCCTATCCCCATCTTCCACGTCAACGCGGAAGACCCGGAAGCGGTGTTACGCGTGGCCAAAATGGCGACCGAATATCGCTACCAGTTTGGCAGTGACGTTGTGATTGACCTGATTGGTTATCGCCGCCATGGACATAGTGAGGTTGACGATCCCACCATCACGCAGCCGCTGCTTTACAAAAAGATCAATGAGCATCGTCCGCTGTTTGAGATCTATGCCGGGCAGAACAAGATTGACACCACGGAGATGGCGAAGAGTTTCCGTGCCAAGGTGGATGCCGCCTATGACCATGCGGCGCAGATGCAGAAGTCTCCGGTGTTGCGCAAGCTGCCGGAGTATTGGGACAAATATTCCGGCGGCCGCTACAAACCACAATATGAAGTTGGAACTGCCATTACTCAAGACCGGCTGCGCCAGCTCACGGAAAAGCTCACCACATATCCGGGTGATTTTGCCATTCATCCAAAAGTGAAAAAGCTGCTGGAGCAGCGCGAGAAGATGGGCAGCGGCAAGCTTCCTCTGGATTACGGCATGGCTGAGGCGCTGGCCTTTGGGTCGCTGCTGGTGGAAGGCGTGCCTGTGCGACTCTCCGGTCAGGACGCAAGGCGTGGCACTTTCAATCATCGTCACTCGGTCTTGATCGACACGGAAACTGAGCAGGAGTACGTCCCGCTTTCCAACCTTGCGCCGAAACAAGCATGGTTTGAGGCGTACAACTCCATTCTCTCTGAAGCGGCCGTACTGGGTTTTGAATATGGCTTTAGCCGCGACTATCCTGACGGCCTTACGCTGTGGGAAGCTCAGTTTGGCGACTTTGCCAACGGCGCACAGGTGATTATCGACCAGTTCATCGTTGCCGGTGAAGACAAATGGGGGCTGCTCTCCGGCCTGGTGATGTTGCTGCCGCACGGCTATGAAGGCCAGGGGCCAGAGCATTCCAGCGGCCGTATTGAGCGTTACCTGCAACTCGCGGCCAAGGACAATATTCAGGTTGCGCAGCCTTCTACCGCCGGACAATATTTCCATCTGCTGCGGCGGCAGGCCCTGCGCAACTGGCGGAAGCCTCTGATCGTATTCACGCCCAAAGGCATGCTGCGCCATCCTGACGCAGCCAGTCCGGCAAGCGAACTGACCGGCGGACGGTTCCAGAACGTGGTCCAGGACAGCGAAATCACCAACGCCGAGCGCATCCTGCTTTGTACCGGAAAAATCGGCCATGAGCTGCGCCGGGAACGCAAACGACGTGGCGACAGCAAAACGGCCATTATTTTTCTCGAACAGATGTTTCCTCTGCCGGAAGCAGAGCTTGAAGCCGCGCTGGCACGGCACAAAGGCGCGCGCGAGTTCCTTTGGGTGCAGGAAGAGCCGGCCAACATGGGCGCGCTGAATTTTCTGGCGCCGCAACTGGAGCGGCTTGCCGGTGGGGTGCCATTCCGTTCAGTCAAGCGTTCCCCGTCGTCAAGCCCTTCCACTGGCTCGCATACGGCGCATGAGATGGAACAGAAGACCTTGCTCGAACTGGCGTTCGCGGCATTTTAACCTGCGCCGGATGCTGCATCGCGCGGCGGGCCAGGGTCATCCAAGTTAAGGGCGCCAGATTAGGGCCAATAGAAATTTCGTCCAGTACTAATAAAACTGAAAGGTGGTTGAAATGGCACAAGGAACTGCAACGGCACACGAAGTACCGGCGCTGTCCTATGCGTACAACGCGCTGGAACCGCACATTGACGAGCAAACCATGCACCTGCACCATGACAAGCACCATGCGGCTTATGTCACTAAGCTGAACGGTGCAATTGAAAAGCATCCTGAACTGGGAAGCAAAAGCGCGGAAGATCTTCTCCGCAACCTGAACGCCCTGCCGGAAGATGTCCGCGGCGTGATTCGCAATAACGGCGGCGGCCACGTGAACCACACCATGTTCTGGGAGTTGATGGGGCCGGGCAAAGGCGG
>DATBCN010000613.1:0-2336 GCA_036270475.1 Candidatus Angelobacter sp.
CGGGCCTTCCGCCGGCTGGAGAATAAGACACAAGTTTTTACCCGCAGGCGCTCTGACCATTTTCGCAACCGGCTCACGCACACCATTGAAGTAGCGCAGATTTCCCGCACCATTGCCGCCGAGTTGCAATTGAATGAAGATCTGGTGGAGGCGCTGGCGTTGGTGCATGATGTGGGCCATCCGCCGTTTGGGCATGCGGGCGAGCGCATTCTGGACGCGGCCATGCGGGAACACGGCGACTATTTTGATCATAACCTGCATGCGTTGCGCACGGTGGAGCAGTTTGAACAGCGTTACGCTGATTTTCCCGGCCTGAACCTGACGTTTGAGGTACGCGAGGGGATCGTGAAGCACTCGCGCGACTACGGTGCGGAGGAATTTCCCCAGCTCGCCGAATATCTACTGGACCAGCGGCCGCCGCTGGAAGCACAGTTGATCGACTTTACGGATGAGATCGCCTACTCCACGGCCGACCTTGACGACGGCGTGGAAGCCAAGATCCTTATGCGGGAACAAGTGCGGCGAGATGTGCCGTTGTTTGGACGGCTCCACGCCGAGGTGGAACGCCTTTATCCCATGGCATCAGAAAAGCTCAAATTTAATGAGACACTCAAGCGCGTTCTGGACCGGTTGGTGAGCGACTTGATTGCTAATACGCGCGAGCAGATCAAGGAGTCGGGCGTGGGATCGGTGGCGGATGTGCGCCGCTTTGCCCAGCGGCTCTGCTCCTTCAGCCCCGAGGTGGACGAGGAGCGGCGGCAGATCAAAGACTTTCTTTACCGGAACGTATATTTCAGTCCGGCGCTGCAACGGGACAAAAAACAGGCGGAACATGTGATCGCGGAGATGTTCGCGTTTTTTATCAAGTCACCGCAAGAGCTGCCGGCCGGTTATCAGGAAAAAGCGCGGATTGAACCGCTGCACCGCATTGTTTGCGATTATGTGGCCGGAATGACGGACAGCTACATTCTGGAGCAGCATCGACGGTTTTGTCCGCCGAAGAAAAGGGTCGGGGTGTAAGGGCTGCATCTGTGAGCGCGTATTCGCTTCGCGCCCAGGACTGGTCCCCCCGGCAAACATTCGACTTAGGGTTTCCCGACCACCCAAATGATTGAAGCCGGTGAAGCAAAGTTAAACGGCAGCTCTCAAAAATTCGAAATCATTTTGCGGGCGATATCCGCGCCGCGCGTACGCGCCTCCGGCACGTAGACCGTTTCAAGCTTGAACATGCTATCGCCCTTGAGCACGTAGAACGCATGGCCGAAAGAGCCGATCATGGCATGGTCGCCGACGCCGTTGATTTCATCAAAGCCGGGAACGACGGACATGGTTGTGCGCAGTGGTCCCCAATTGCTGCTGCCAAAGTTGCGGTCGACGCTGAAGGCGAAGACCTTGCCGCTGGGATCGGGCGCGGAAAGCCCAAAACCCTTCACGATTCCTTCCATCTCCTGCGTGTGCTTCAGCAACTCAAGTGGATTGTCACCCTTGGAGTTTTTGACGTCGGGATACTGGGAAGCTTTTTCTGAATCTCGCTTGGCCTGGGCGATGGCGAGCTTTTGCAGCTCAGCAAAGGCCGCGGGGTTGGTGTAATAAGCGCAGCCGGGATCATTGCCGTCAGTAATCTCAGCGCTGCGTTCCACGGTAACGCCAAGGGCCTGTTGCAGATCCGCGGTTGAGAGCAGCTTGCAGGCATTGCCCTGGGCAACTTCAGTTTGTCCGAATGAGCCGCCGGTCAGGCTGGAGGCTTTGTGCTTGATCCAGCGGACGCCGTAAATGACCGCGCCAAATGCCCCCAGAACCATAAAGAGCACGATTCCGCCGATGACGAGGAAAACCTTGCCACCGGAAGGCTTTTGCGCTGGGGCAGCAGGAGATTGAGCAGCGGACGGTTGCGGCTGGGCGGCCGACGGCATAGGCATGGACGCCGTAGTCTGGGGCTGCTGTGGTGTTGAAGCAGGTTGACCGCAACGTTCACAGAATGCGCCAGTAACTGGCGATCCGCAACTAGTGCAAAATCCCGGCATGGCTGTCCTCCTTGAGATGAGTCCCAAAAAGGCTTTCATTGTACTCTCTTCAAAAAATCATCTTTTGGGAAAAGGGGTTGCGCCTCGCGTCACTTTCGCTTAAAATTCGCTATCTATTAACTGCCTACTAAAAGGTGTTTTGATGGCGAAAGAAGAGATTATTTCTGCGATACGGCGGGCGGCGGCGGAGCTGGGAAGAGCGCCGTCGCGCGGGGAGTTGAGGCGGATTACTGGAGTGAGCCATTATCGCGTGCTGGCAGAGTTTCCGACATTGCGGGAAGCAGTGCGGGCGGCCGGGTTGGAACCGAATCC
>DATBCN010000614.1:0-3082 GCA_036270475.1 Candidatus Angelobacter sp.
CGGTAACAAAGTGGAACGTTGTTCCGCCTTTCATCTCGACTGTTTTCCTTGGATGGTGCGTCAGAACAAACGTAGGCACGTGATAAGGGTGCTCGTCACCCCACCACCCTTTCCACGACTCATCCGGCCAGGGGCCGCGCACAGGTCCAAACATGTTTCGTCCCAGAATCCATGCGCCAACGTTTTCCATGCCTCGCCGCGCCCACTCATCATCAACGCCAGTTGAGCCCCCTTCCAGCCCCTGCATCTGCCTGAACGTGCGTGTGGGGAAAAACCATTCGAATAACTCAGGACCGCGGACTCCAAGAGGATTCTCAAGACTCTGACTCGTACCGGCGGCATAACCATCAAGCGATACAGAAAACGCGCTGACCCGAACTTTTGACATGTGTTTCACTATAAGTGCGAACAGTACAGGCGTCAAAATCGAGTGTCCTGGGAAACAGGTTTTTTCGCTTAAATACAATCAGAGAAACCTACTCATAAAAGAAAAACGGCCGAGAAGCTTCTCGGCCGCTGAGTCCTTGGATTGAAGCTTTACCGCGCCGGCGTAGCTGCGTTCGCCACTGACGTTGCCGCAGCTTCCGCCAGAATGCGGTGATGGATGGTGAACAGCGCCAGCTCCAGCCGGTCAGAGACGCCAATCTTGTCATAGACGTTGCGCAGATAATTCTTGATCACCTGCTCGGTCGTGCCCAGCTGCGTGGCGATTTCCTTGTTCTTGTATCCCTGCACGATCAGCGCCACGATCTTCAGTTCCTTGGCCGTCAGGCGGTCACGCACCCGCGCGCCCACCAGATCGTTTTCCGCCGTCTCTTTGCTTTCCTGCGTGTCCTGCACCCAGGTTTCGCCTTTGCTCACTTTGCGGACGCACTGCACCAGCGATTCGCCACTCACGTTGCGGTAGATCACGCCATGCACGCCGTTGGTCAGGTAGTGGCGGGAATCCTGCCCGGTCTCGGCGATTGCCACCAGTTTGGTCTTGAATTTTCTGGCTGTTTCCACCACCGTGGGCAGGCTGGGATGGGTTTCAACGCCAAAGATCATTACCGTGGCGTGGAACTTTTCCAGCGCCATCATCATTTTTTCAGTGTTCTCCGCCTGCGCCACAATGCGCAAATCGTCTTCCACGGCCAGGACTTTGGCCGCGCCGGTGCGGAAGATTGCCTGGTTGTCAGCCAAAATGATCTTCAGCATTTACTTGGCCCCTTTGCTCTTGCGGATAAATTTGTATTGGTCAATCACGCAAGCCACGCCGCTCTTTGCCGCCTTCTTGCGCTTGCTGCCGGAATTGGAATTTGCGCCGGCTGCGGCAGCAGCGCTCGCGTCCTTGCGCACCACGCGTCCGGAGCAGTGGACTTCCACATCGCCCGGCGTCCCCAGCACGTTGGCGGGAAGCGTAATGTCAAACTCAATGTTGGAGCCAATGGCCAGGTCAAGGTCGGCCATAATGTAGACCCCCGCGGCGCTCATGTTTCCCGTGGTGGCGCTGTCGTCGCCCTTTTTGCCATGGATCTTGATCGGCAGTTCCAGCGGAAATCGCTTCCCTGTTCTAGCCTCTTCTGACATTCACTACTCCTCAATATTTTGCCCCAACCCGGAAAGGGCCATTTTTTGACGGTGAAAAAAGACGATGAATCAGGTTTATACCATGAAAACGCCAAGCAGAGTAGATGATTCATCAAGTTTAAAGACCGGCCCTTGGAGCGCGGAACCAGCAAAAACAATGGCTGCCAGCGGGTTTCGCGGGCAGCCATGAATTCCAGGTCTGGTGGAGGCAGTCTGCTTAATCGGAGGTAAAAATCCCCGCCAGGGTATAGCCCAGGGCCAGTCCAACAATCGCCATGGTCGCGGCTGCCGCTCCCAAGTGGTTTCTCACGTTATGTTTAACGTCCAACCGCTCATGCACGGTCTGGCGCAGCTCCGCCACGCTGTTATGCAATTGTCTGCGCTCATCCGCCGCCCGTTTTTCCAGTACATCCACAGGGATTCCATCCGTCATGCTGTCCTCGCTTCATTCTGGAGCCATGCCTGGTCCTGTTTAAGCACGGTAAAAGTCCGCTTGGGGGCCCAGTGAGTGGCTTTTAGCGTGTTGTATACAAACATTCCGGCCCACATTCCCAGCGCCAGATAAACCCCCGCCACCATCAGGCTGGCCCAAAGCCAGGCATACATGCTGGGCATGAAAAGCGCATGCAGCAATGACATCAGGGCAAAGTTCAGCGCAATCCACCCGGAAAGCAGCAATACCGCGGCTGCAACGGCCATGGGGATGACCGCGGCCAGCTTGCCCAGTTTTTCATCGAGCTCTGCTTTTAGGATGTTCACCCGCGTGGTTACAAACCGGACCAGTTCTTCCTTGGTCTCAGACAGGATTGTGGCAATCGATTTCTCAGTATGCACGTTTCGCCCTCCTGATTCTTAAGGCCATGCCAATGAGAAATCCGGCCGCACCGGCTGCTAAAGCAGTTTCTACCGGATGCTCTCGTACCGTTTGGTTGGCCTTGAGCCGTGCTCGATAGTAGTTCGCCCTGGCGCTCCGGCCCAGTTCAGCCGTTTTTTCGCGGGTCTGCCGGCCAAGGTCTGCGGCTTTATCTTGGGCGCTGTGTGTAAAACTCTGCACCTTGGCGGCGGCAACCCGGCGCAACCGTTCACTTCTTTGTATTGCGTTTTCCGCCAGGCCAGCCAATCGTTCGTAAACCGAGTGATGGGCCAGGTTCTCCAGATTGTCTCTGGTTTGCTTCATAATTAAGGCAATCCGTCCGGCTGCGGCCCCCAGCTCGGCGGCCCGCTGCTCCAGGGAGGAGCTTTGAATCCCCGATCGGTAAATGGAAGCCCGGTCAGTCGAAACGCTGTCGATCGCATATCTCTCTACGCCTTTGTAATCAGCCAATTCGTCGGACGGAGTTGCGGGATAGGTATCAAAATTTGGAATATCTGAGCTTTTATGCACACTCTTGGCCATAGTAGTTCCCCTGAGTTAGTTAGGATGTTGGATTTAGGCCGCGTGTTTGCAAGCGATGATGAAGATTCGAGAGCTGCGGAAGTGGCCCTACGCCCACGAATAAAAAGGCGAATCCCC
>DATBCN010000615.1:0-5615 GCA_036270475.1 Candidatus Angelobacter sp.
CGCGCAACTTTCTGAAGACAGCTTTACCGCCTACGTAAGCATGGATCGCGATGGCGGCGGCAATTCCGGCAAACCGGACGCGCCAAAAGCGCTGGTGGCGTATCCCGGCGCGCGCGCCACCATTGGCAAGGCGCACGGCCTGGAGTATGGCATCCGTACGCCGAACATTCCCGCCCGCGAAGACTGGTGGGTGATTTCACAACTGCACATCATCGGCGGCAGGCAGGCCATCGATATGGGCGGGACCGGCTGGAAGATCGTGGGCAATGACATTGAATGTCCTGGCGCGGACGGGCAGGTGGGCTGCGTGGAGACGAGCGGCGCAAGCCGGATCAGGTTTTACGGCAATGAAGTCCACAATGCCGGCACGCCGCCAACTTCTTCAAAGTTTTATCATGCGGTTTATTTCAGCACCGATTCCAACCATATTGACGTGGGCTGGAACCATATTCATGATAATTTCACCTGCCGCGCCATTCAGTTTCATTCGTCGCCGCTGTGCCAGCCTGGCTGCGGCGCCAGTGACGAGACTGGCCGCAATCAATACGATCTGCATGTGCATGACAACCTGATTCATGGCGATAACTGCAACGGCATCAACTTTGCCACGGTCGATCCCTCCAGGGGCGCGGTGGAGGCATATAACAATGTGATCTACCACGTTGGGCTGATGGACCCAAAGAGTGAAGGAGGCGCGTTCTCCTGCATTTATGTGGCGGGAATCACAAACCATGGCCGCGCTGGAACGGGCACGGTGGAAGTATTCAACAATACGCTCTTTGATTGCGGCGCAAACCACAGCAGAAATTCTGACGGATCGCGCGGAGCGTTCAGCGTGGGCGGCGGGCCGTCCCAACTGACGATGCGCCTGCGTAACAATATTGTGCAGCAGTTGCCGGGTGAGACTTATATCGACGGCGTAAAGGCGCAGATCAGCGGAGAAAAGAACCTCTGGTTCGGTGCCGGAAACGGCCCTGCTGAGACGCAGGGAAATATCAATGCCGATCCTCAGTTCGTTAGTTTGCCAACCAATGCCCTGCAATCCGATGCCCTGCGCGGCTTTGATTTTCATCTTCGCGGCTCCAGCCCGGCCCGCGACGCAGGTACGGCGGTTGTGCCCGGCAATCCATTTGTTCCCGGCAGCACACAGGCCAGGGACAAAGACGGTGTGCCGCGTCCGCAGGGCAAGGCGTTTACTCTGGGAGCGTATGAAGTGCCGCGATAAAGCCGTTCCAGAGTTGCTGTGTCCGCAGGCAGGGTGGAGCAGGCATTTTATGCCTGCGGTATTGCTGTTAAAGAATGGGCTTCAGCCACTGAGGTGAGCCCGTCAAGGTACACCCATCTCTGAACTTGCTCTAAGCCGCGGATCAAATACATGGTGCCGCCCGCTCAGAAGCGGACGATCGGAAGATGCTGGCGCGCGCGGGGCTATTCTGTCGCGTTGCCTGCGGCCAGGCGCAGCAAGCCGCGAAATTTTTCCGTCAGCTCTTTGTCGGCGGGTGTGTCCAACAGAAACTCAATGCCATAGTTATAGCCCCGGCGATGGCGTACCACGCCGCGCGCGCGCGCCGGCCCGCTGGCATATGGCGGCGTGAACTCAATGGAAACCTCGTCGCCGGCCTTGAGTTCCATTCCGGCAAACACCAGGACGCCCCCCTCGCTGACATCATTTCCCCGGCCACTCATAATTTTGGTTGTCCCGTCCTGCGTAGAGATAAGACGGATGGGCAGATTCAGCCGGTACCGCTGCCAGCGCCGGAAAACTGCTCTCTCTGTTTGTTGCGATTTGCCGCCTGGAACCGAACGTAAGCGCGCCTGCGTTGCCATGCGACTGATGATATCCGCAGTGATTCTCCGGTTGAAGGTTACAGAAGTATCAAGCATCATCGGGCGGAGTCTCCGGACGCCCAAATGAGGAAAGACAAAGAAAAAAGGCTGGCGCAAACGGCCAGCCTTCAAATAACGCGCTCTAAATGCCCCAAAAAACTTAACAGCGGACAATCTTAGGACTCTGTATTCCTTTGGTGGCGTTGCGTGTATCCACCACCAGCCTGGCTTCTTTCACGATTTCCGCGTAATCGTACGACGAATGGTCGGTCACAACGATGACCGCGTCGTACTGCTGGAGATTGTCAAGCGGCGTATTTTTCATCTCCAGGTTGTATTTGCGGCCGCGTCCCACATAGGCAAAGAACGGGTCGTTATAGCTGACCTTTGCGCCCTCTTTTTGCAGCAGCTCAATGATCGTCAGTGAAGGCGACTCGCGCAGATCGTCAATGTCTTTCTTGTAGGCCACGCCAAGAATCAGGATGTTGGCGCCATTCAGGCTCTTGCGTTCGCGATTAAGCGCCGCCGCCGTTGAAGCCACCACTTGATACGGCATGTTCAGGTTGATCTCGCCCGCCAGCTCAATAAACCGCGTATGGAAGTCGTATTCCTTGGCTTTCCATGAGAGGTAGAACGGATCAATGGGAATGCAGTGTCCGCCCAGGCCCGGTCCGGGATAGAACGGCTGGAAGCCAAACGGCTTGGTTGACGCCGCTGCAATTACTTCCCAGATATCGATTCCCATGCGCAATGACAGCAGCTTGAGCTCATTCACCAGTGCAATGTTTACGCAGCGATAGATGTTTTCCAGCAGCTTGGTCATCTCCGCCACTGCCGGCGTTGAAACCGGTACCGTGCGGTGGAAGATGGTGCCATAAAGCTGGCGGCCAAGTTCGGTGGCCTGCGGATTCAACCCGCCCACAACCTTGGGTATATCGCAGCGGGCCACGGTGTCATTGCCCGGATCTTCGCGCTCCGGTGAGAACGCTACATAGAAAGACTGGTTCGGGTCTTCGTCGGCGCGCGCCGCTTTCAGGCCGCGCGGGTTCTTCTCCAGTATCGGGATCAGCAACTCTTCCGTTGTGCCGGGATATGTGGTGCTTTCCAGTATCACAAGCTGTCCCGCGCGCAGATGCGGAGCAATCGCTTCAGCGGTCGCGGCAATAAAGCTCAAGTCGGGTTCGTGGTGGTCGTTCAAGGGCGTGGGCACGCAGATAATAATCGCGTCCATGCTGGCAATCTTTGAATAGTCAGCGGTCGCGTTGAAGCCTTTGTTTTTCGCGGCCTGAATTTCCGTCTCCGGGATGCGGACAATGTACGATCCGCCGCGCGCGATCACATCAATCTTCTTCGCGTCAATGTCAAAACCGCTAATGCTGAAATTCTGTTCGCTGAACAGCAGCACCAGCGGAAGGCCAACGTATCCCAGGCCTATTACGCCAATCTGTGCGGTGCGGTTTTCCAGCTTGGTTGTGAGAGAGTCAGAGGGTGCGGATATATATTCCAGGGTGCTCATAACGCCCCAGATAAGCGCACTTCGGCTGCCAAAATCTGGTAACGTTGGCCTCGTATTTCGAATTAAACAAGACCTTTGTTATCTTGGCAGTAGCCAAAATTGCGCGCCACCCGCCGCTATTTTGTTTGCATAAGAGGGCGCAAAGTTTTGCATAGTTATTCCTGAAACGGTTGCGTGTCTCGTTACACATTGAATATTCACCTGAAATGACAACCAAAGCGATCCAAGCCGAGCCTGATTTACCCCCTATGCTTGCCCGCAACTCGCCCTTGCGGTCCAGAAAGCTGCTCGTTTTTCTTGGCCTGCTGACCGTCTTCTTTATGCTGTTTGCCCGGTTTGCTGGCAGCATGCTGGTAAAAGACCGTCCTGAGCGGTCGGATGTGATTGTGGTCCTTGCCGGTGACAGCCAGGATGAACGGTACCATCGCGGCATGGCGTTGCTGCGCGCCGGATACGGCAAGCATCTGTTTGTCGATGCCTCGTCAGACTCCAATTACTACGGCCACACTCCCGCCGAATATGCGGCAGCTTTCCTTCAGCAGGACGCCAAGGAAATGGCCGATCGCGTCAGCGTCTGCCCTTTTGAAGAGGACTCCACGGTCACTGAAACCCGCTATGTTGCCAGGTGCATCGGGCCGCTTCACGCGGCAAGCGTTCTGCTGGTAACCAGTGACTGGCATACGTCGCGGGCGCACGCCATTTTTGCCCGGCGTCTGCCGCACATCCATTGGTCGGTTGCGGCGGCGTTGGATGACCGGCTCTTCGGCGCGCATTGGTGGCAGCATCGGGAATGGGCCAAAACAACGTTTCAGGAGTGGCTCAAAGTGGTCTGGTGGAACGGCATTGATCGCTGGCGATGAAGCGCGGTCGCCCCATTTGCCTTGAAATCATCCCGCAGTCGATTTTCCTTAAAATTGTCTAAGAACATTTTCGCTTTCGGAAATTGCTCTTGCTGCACTTATGTGGCTAAGTAGTTGGTTCTTCGTGTGGGTTGACCAGGGAGCAGGTTGTATTTTTAGGTTTTTCTTACACACTTTGGGTCTTAGTAAATTATGCGGGGGCCATGTTAGGTAGCTGATCTCTGAAATTACCATTTCCGGCGCATCTCGAAAAGATGCGGAAGACAGTGAATGTAAATGCCAAGGTTTGATTTCGGCGAAAGCGAGAAAGTAAAGATGAGACTGTATTGTCCCGCGTGCGGTGAACCATTCGAGGATGAATCAGAATTAGGGGCAACGCTCAAACTGGTCGAACACCTGAAGAACATTCCGGAAACAGGGCACATTGCGCAACTGGCAAGCATGGTGAAAGACCTGGATAGGCTGGTTGCCCAGGATGAAAGCGCGTCGCAAGCAACCGCGAACGCTGAGATAAGGGACGCAATCTTAGACAAGTGCGCCCGGTTTGATGAACGGCTGCGGACGCTACAGCTCTTTGCGGTTGGAACACTCACCGTGGCTGTGGACCAGACCCGCGAAATGCTGCAGGAGTGCGGTGAACTTCTGGGCATCCGCAGCCGGCACGCGGGAGAATCGCTCTTGCGCAACCTTCAGGAATCACTGCTTGTGGCCGACCGCAAATTCAGGCCTTGATTCTCCGGCCCCGGCGGCAGGCCCAAGCGTAAGGCAGAAAGCAAGAAGACATGCGGGACGTTAGAAAGAAGCTCTACAACACAGCAGAGCGGTTGGATGGATTTCTTGATAATGTCTTGAAGATGCTTTCCCCAGACGCCAAAATGGGAATTGTGTTTCTCCTCGGCGGGCTGGCCGCTCTGGCGGCATGGATGGGCAAAAACCTTTTGGCCTGTATCTGTATCCTGCTCGGCTGTGGGATCGCCATCTGGCTAAGTCGCTGATGTGCCAAAAATTATGGAAAATGCTAAGTGAGTAGCGGCGAATGAATACCCAACGCAGAAATGCTAACTTTTCTCCGTATCAGGAGGAAAGTAATGCCAAGAAAAACTCTCAAAATCATTGCCGTGAGCATGCTTATGATCGGGACGGTGGCCAGCACCGGCGCGATCCACAACAAATCAAAACAGCCATTGGGTGTGGCGGAGTGCTGTGGCTCGCCGCCGCCAATATGCCCCGGCAGTCCAGGCTGTCCAATTACAAAAAAGTAACTCATTCCAAGAGGGTCCTATGACGCCAGCCCATTTTGTGACATGGCCGAATTGGATCCTTTTGGGCCTCAACCTCATCGCGGAAGCCGCCGTGTTTTGGTTGGCTATTTCCCGCAGATTTTCTCGCCGCCTCATCATGTTGCCGATATT
>DATBCN010000616.1:0-1624 GCA_036270475.1 Candidatus Angelobacter sp.
CGCTGCCCCAGCGAAGTGCCTTGCGCTATATGCTCGCGAAGCATGTCGCCGGTGGAAAGATGCGGCACGGAAAATCTGCGCGCCAACTCTTTCGCCTGGGTGCCTTTCCCAGCCCCTGGAGGCCCGAGAAAAACGACTGCACGGTCCAACTTTTCGTTCGGGACAACGTCCGCCGTCACTCGGTCGTCTCCCTTTTACCGACGGCCGCGAAACCGGCCCTTCCGTGCAAACCCTTCGTAATTGCGCATCACCAACTGCGCTTCCAACTGCTGGACGGTATCCATGGCCACGCCGACCACGATCAACAACGACGTGCCGCCAAAATAAAAATTCACGCCCAATCCGGTCAGGATCCACTGCGGAAAATGCCGGTCAAACCAGCCGCCACCCATCCACACTGGCAAGTGATTCAAGTGAATACCGGCAATCATCCATTCCGGCAGCATGCAGACCAACGCCAGATAAATGGCTCCAATCAGCGTCAATCGCTTCAGGATCCTGCTGACATACTCGCTGGTGGTGCGCCCTGGGCGAATTCCCGGAATAAAGCCGCCATTCTTGCGCATGTTGTCGGCAAGTTCCGTGGGATTGAATACGATGCCTACGTAGAAAAACGCGAACACCAGAATCATGGTGACGTACAACAAGGTGTACAGCGGTTCGCCCCATTTTATGGCGTTGGCAAAATTCTTGACAAAAGCATATCTCGCGCCCAAGACCAGCGCGATCGTCGCCGGAAACGCCAGCAACGAACTGGCAAAAATCGGCGGAATCACGCCGCCGGAATTAACGCGCAGCGGCAGATACGATGATTGTCCGCCCATGACGCGCCGCCCCACCACCCGCTTGGCATACTGCACCGGAATGCGCCGCTGGCCGCCTTCCACCAGAACGATGAACGCCACGACAGCAACCATCAACGCTAAAAGCAGAATGATTGCCAGCGGAGTGAACACGCCCCACGCTTGCGTGCGCGACTTTTCCCACAGATCGATGATGGCGCGCGGCAAACCGACCACGATGCCGACAAAAATGATCAACGACATGCCGTTACCAATTCCGCGCTCGCTGATCTGCTCGCCCAGCCACATGATGAATGCCGAACCGGTGGTCAGCGTCAGCACGGTCATTAACGTGAAGCCGTAACCCGGATGATAGACCAGACTCTGTCCACCCGTGCCGGTCTGCGTTTGCAGCAGGCTGGCGGTTGACACGGACTGCACGATGGCCAAAGCAATGGTCAGGTAGCGCGTATATTGGGTGATCTTGCGGCGGCCAAGTTCGCCCTCTTTTTGCAGACGCTCGAGGTACGGAAACACCACGGTCATCAGCTGCAAAATGATCGACGAGGTGATGTATGGCATGATGCCCAGCGCGAAGATGGTCAAACGGCGAAAATTGCCGCCGCTGAACAGATCGAAGATGCCGAGCGCCGTGCCCGCTGCCTGGGAAAAGAGCTGATCCAGAACTGCGCTGTTGATTCCCGGCGTGGGAATGTGCGCACCGATGCGGTACACGGCCAGCAGTGCCAGCGTGAATAGAACGCGCTTCCGCAATTCTTCAATGCGGAAGAGATTCGTCAGTGCTTGTAAAAAGCGGTTCATTTTAGCGTCGCTGTGTCCCT
>DATBCN010000617.1:0-3241 GCA_036270475.1 Candidatus Angelobacter sp.
GACGGCATGGCAAAGCCCACGCCCTGGTATCCATAAGACTGCGTGTAGATGGCGGTATTAATGCCGATGACCTCACTGTTCATGCTCACCAGCGGCCCGCCGGAATTTCCCGGGTTAATGGCTGCGTCAGTCTGGATGAAGGACTGGAATTGCCTGCCGCCGGGAAGGTTGCGCCCCTTGGCGGAGACGATGCCTGCCGTGACAGTGGCTTCCAGATCAAACGGGCTGCCGATGGCCAGCACCCAGTCACCTACGGTCATCTTGTCAGAGTCGCCCAGACGGGCTGCTGTAAGCGGCTTATCTCTGGGCGGATCAATCTTTATCAGCGCCAGGTCGGTTTCACGGTCCACGCCCACGATTTTTGCGTCATGCAGCACGGATGCCGGCTCGTCAAAGAGCTTTACGCGGATGCGGTCAGCTTTATCCACCACGTGAAAATTGGTCATGATGTAGCCGTTGGCGTTCAGTATTACGCCTGACCCGAGCGAACGCTGGCGTCCGCTGCCAGGCCCCTGGCCGCCAAAAGGATTCATGCCTTGATCGTCATCATCGCCCTGCGGGCCGTCGCCGCCCTGCCCGCCCTGTCCACCTTGTTGGCCACCAAAGAAGCGGTCAAAGAAATCCTGGAAAGGATCGTCGCCGCCGTTGTCTCCGCGCTGGCCGCGATTGGGCGCGCGGCCGTTGGGACGCTTCCGCACCTTGGGAGTAGATTCCGTGCTCACGTTCACTACCGCAGGTTCAATCGCCGCCGCTACCTGGCCGAATGTGCTACTGAGCTGCTGCGGAGTTTGCATCGCCGGCAACAGTGAGCCATCCGGCGCGGAACTTCCTTTTACGCCGCCCCGGCTCAACACCGTGCCAATCAGGATGCCCACCGTCAGGGTCAGCAAAATCACCAGCGCGGAGAGCGCCCGCTGCGTGCGCAAACGGGCCACAAGGGCGCCAAAACGCGAGTTCATACTTGGTCTTCCTCCGGGACTAAGTCCTGCGAACCATTATAAATCCAACACTTCCGCCCACAAAGCAGGACCTTTTGATTTACAGGAGTGCACTCCATTAGACGCAAAAACAGCGGGCAGCGTTATCCGCCAGAGCTGGCCAGCGATTCACCACCCGTTGTATCCGCTTCATCCGGCTTTTCCACGTGGCCCAGAAGTTCAGAAACCAGCACTCCGGCCAGGATCATTAAGGCGCCTGCACCGGCGCGAACTCCAAGCCGCTCTTTGAGATAGATAAAAGATGTAAGCCAGGCAAAGACCGGCTCCGTGGTAAAGATCAGTGCGGTATGGGTGGCTGGGGTAAACTGCTGCGCCCAGGATTGTACGGTAAAGGCCACCGCCGTACACAAAACACTGGTGACCAAAACCGCCGCAATCACCGTGGGCGTGGCGCGGAAATGCGGATGCTCCAGAATCGGCGCGCTGATGGTCATTAGCACGGCGGCAGTCCCCACCTGCAATACGGCAATCTGCTCAAAAGGAAAGCGCTGGCTGGCGTGCCCCAGAAAGATGATCTGAAAGGCAAAGCAAAAAGCGCAGCCGATGGTCAGCAGATCGCCCAGATTGACCCTGGCAAAATCCGCCAGCCCCGTGCCCCCGCCAGGGACCGTCATCAGAAAAAGCCCGCCCAGCGCCAGTACTATGCCCGCAACGCGCCACAGATGAATATGCGCCCGCCAGATTGCCACCAGCAACAGCGGCACCAGCACAGATGAAGTCCCGGTAAGAAATGCCGACTTGGATGGCGTTGTAAGCTTCAGCCCGCTGGTTTGGAACGCATAGCCCAGAAAAAGAAATATTCCCACCACAACGCCGGCGGTAAGCGCGGGCCTGGTCATGACGGTAATTTTTTTCCGATAGTAAACGGCCAGCAGCACCGCCGCAATAATCATGCGTGCAGCGTTCAGGACCAGCGGCGAAGCGTCATTGAGCGCTTCCTTGACCAACACAAACGTGCTGCCCCACATCAGGGCAACCAGAACCAACAGCAGATGGGCTTTAAGGGAACGGGACACGTCTTACTGATTCTAATCTGAGTTTGCTTTGCCAGTGCTTGCGCCGCACTGGGCGATCTTTCTTTTCACAAAGATTTCTTGCTCAGCACACGTTCGTCTTCTGCAAGAGGGCGCCGCTCCGCCGCGCTTGAAAAACGGTGTCTTGCGCATCGCGCTGCCAACTCAATCCGTCCTTCAACTTAGCTCGCCCTACAATATTTTTACTCCTCATTCGTCTACAACTGCAGATGGCAGCCAAACAACAATGAAGGGCGCGGCAAGGCTCAACAGCATGGCACCTGAACAGGACCAGCGGATCTCAGAAGTGGTCAGGCGGGAGCGGTCCCGGCTGGGCAACTTCATTCGCCGTCGTGTGCCAGACCCGCGTGACGCCGAGGACATTCTGCAAGACGTCTTTTACGAACTGGTGGAAGCGAACCGCCTGCTGATGCCGATTGAGCATGTCACCGGCTGGCTCTTTCGCGTGGCGCGCAATCGCATCACCGATCTCTTCCGCAAGAAAAAACCAGAGAGCTTAAGTGATGCCGCGGCAGAGGGCGAAACCGGGGAGCACTTGCAAATTGAAGACCTGCTGCCTTCGCCCGATGCCGGACCAGAAGCGCTTTACGCCCGCAACGTGCTTCTGAATGAACTGGAAATAGCGATTGAAGAGTTACCTGAAGACCAGCGCGAGGTATTTGTTGCCCACGAACTGGAAGGCCGCAGCTTTAAGGAAATGGCCGCCGAGACTGGCGTGAGCATTAATACGCTGCTCTCGCGCAAGCGCTATGCGGTGCTGCATCTGCGCGAGCGGTTGCAAGAGATTTACGACGAATTCATGAAAGCCTGAGGAAACTGAATATGCGAATGAACATGAGCAGGAAACGGAAGTTGATTTTTATCGCCCCACTGGCAATTGCTGGGATTACGCTGTTCATATTTATCGGCGGCGAAGTGGTGATGCAACTGTGGAATTGGCTGACTCCGGCGCTCTTCGGCTGGCGGCAGGTCACTTTCTGGCAGGCAATTGGCATTCTGGCGCTGTGCCGCATCCTGGTTGGCGGGCATGGACTCCGCGGTCCGGGCCGCTCCAGGTTCCGCCGCCGCATGGCCGAGCGATGGGACCATATGTCGCCAGAAGAGCGTGAACGGTTCCGGCAAGGTATGCGTGGACGCTGTGGCATCACACCCTCCAGTGATCCACTGCCATGATTCCAGCGTAATGTGGTCCTCACCAAAATCTGCATC
>DATBCN010000618.1:0-7683 GCA_036270475.1 Candidatus Angelobacter sp.
CGAAGGAAGGCATTCAGGGTGAGAGCCAATGCGCAACCATACGTCCTTTAGAAAATTCATGGCCTGGCTGGCAACGGGAGCAGTGATGCTGGCCATCAGCGGGCCGCTGCCTTTTTCCGCAAGGGCGGTAGCAACCGGAAACGCCCAAAAAAAATACCAAGCGGCAAGGCGAGACAAAACTAAATTGCAGCGGGCCGCGGACCAAAAAAAACGCGTGAACAAGGGCGAGGGCAATTCCGAAAATAGCGCCAGGAAATAACGGGTACTCAGCCGCTTTTTTACTTCACGTCCCGTAGTTTTTCTTCAGATAATTTGTCATCTCGGTTTCCAGTTCCGCATAGCCGGCGTGGATGGTGCTGCGTAAAGCTGACTCCACACTTTGGCCTTCTCCCAGCCTTTGCAGCAATCGCGCCAGATCACTCAGGCCATAAGTTGCCCGGATATATTCGGCTGCAGCCAGGCTTTCCGCGTAGGCCACGGAAGCTTCCGCCGAGCTATAGCCTTGAAACCCGCCTTCCAACTGATTGAGCGGGACCTGCCGGCCAGAAGCATAGAGAGCGGCCAGCCGCGGGCCGATGGCGTTCGTCGTCATGCCTTGTTCCAACTCGGCAATTCCTTCATTGAGCCAGCCGGGCGCGTGGTTATGCGTGATCTGGGCGACGAATGAATGCGTCAACTCGTGGCGCAGCACCTGCGCCATCTCCGGGGTTACTGCTTTGACGCCGGAAATGGGAATGCGTATCTTGCCGTCATTCAGGGCGGCAGTCCAGGCAGCGGCGTGCGTCACGTCAAAGAACGCTTCATCTGTATAAAGCGAGACGTAAATGTTTCTTGGCGTTGCGCCAAGGTCATTGCTCAGGTCGTGGTAATCGGATTCCAGTATTTCCAGCATCTGGGTGCGGAGCGCATCGGCCGCCTGCGACCCTTCATAACGCAGCGTGAAATGGCTGCTCTCCTGCTGCCGGAAGTCGGCCTCGGTCCGGGATTCACGCTCTACCTTGTCCAGCAACTGGCGCGCCCGCTCTTCGGGACGAAGCTGTAAAGATTTCTTCAGCGCGACAATCGCTTCACGGTTGTGGTCATTCTTGTAGTAGGCATAACCAAGCAACAAAAATGCGTCCGCCGACCGCGGACTGACACGGACCGCCTGTTGAGCGCGCAGCAGCGCTTCATCCGTCTTGCCCAACTGGAGCAGCACCGCGGCGTAATTTTCCAGCAGAACGCCGTGGTCGGGCAGAAAGCCCAGCGCGGCTTGCAGGTAATGTGCCGCCGCGGAATAATTACTGCGTTTTTCCTCAAAGTTGGCGGCAATCGAGTTGGCGGCAGCGGCTTGGACGGCGTCGCTTTCGCTCTCGATGATTTTCAAGGCGGCGGTATCCACTGCGCCATTGCGGACCACGCGCGCGGCAAGGTCTCCTGAACCGGTCATCTCTTCATGCGCCGGCGGTGCTTCCATCGCGCCCACGGAGCGTGCCGGAGTAGCGGGAATGACCGGCCCTTTCTCAATGCGTACAACAATGGACTTGGGAATGGTCAGCGTGTTGTCGCCGATGGAGTATTCCACGCGGCCGTTGCGTTCCTGCGCAAAATCGGCCTGAATGCGGTCGCCGTTCTTCAGCACAATAGTGTCCGCCCAAGCAGCGGCGCACAGGACGGTAGAGGCGCAAAATGTAATAATCGATTTCAAGCGAAAAAAGTCTAAGCAATTATGGCATGTCTATGAAGCGTGGCTTCATTCTGCGAGTAACGAAGGTACTATTGCTGGTCTCGGCCCTGGTTCCAGTTCTGGGTGCCGCCCCTGGCCGCGCGCAAGCCTTGGATCATCCGCCTGTACCCGCGTCCAGTGCCGTGGCTCTCTATCGTGACCTGCTGAATCCCTCCTTTGACGCTAAAGACGTTTATCAGGTGCGTGATGTTTCCATCCTGCTGGAGGACCTGCACATCTCGATCAGTGACGGCACCATGGCATTCATGCGCGAAGCCAACGGGCACATTACCGGAGCGGTGTTTGAAGGCATGGGTGAGGTGCTCCTGGTCCCGCCGAACCGTGCCGAGCGCACGTCCCTGGCGCTCTTTACCGGCTCCGCCGTGCTGGAACAGCGTTTCCAATCGGCTTATCTCCGCTTTTTTGACAGCAGGATTGTTGAAGCGCTGCGTGCCGGTTTTCGCGGCCATGCGGAGGACGCACAGGAATTTGTTACCCGCTGGCAGGAACCGGCCCTGCTTCTGGCCAGGGGGGACGCGCTCCCGATTCTGCAGGCCATGACCAGCACCCTCCAGGCTGCTTCGCGCTTTCTTCATCTGCGGATTGGCGGGTCGGCCGCGGGAATCGTGGACGTGTTTTTTGATACCAACGCCGCCGAGCAGATCAACGTGGCCCAGGCCAACATCATCAATAATGCGTCTTTTCTGGATACGTGGACCTCATTTCCCATGCGTTCAGTCCGCCAGGCCGCGGGCGAGGAAGACCCGGCAACGCGCACCAGCTTTGAGATGTCTGATTATCAGTTGCGCGTCAAAGTTCAGCCTCCGACTGACCTGACCGCTGACGCCGAATTCACCCTCACGCCTCACCACTCCGGCCAGCGGACCGTGGTCTTGGAATTGTCGCGCTACCTTAAGCTTGCGGAAGTGCGCGTGAACGGCGTTCCCGCTGAGTTCATCCAGAATGAAGCCATCAGCGGCAGCGACCTTTCCCGTCGCGGTGATGACCTGATCGGCGTGGTGCTGCCCGCGCCCATGCAAAAAGACCTTCCGGTGAAACTCTCCTTTAAGTACTCCGGCCCCGTAATGTTCAGCGCCGGCGGAGAGCTGATCTATGTGGGCGCTCGCGGCACGTGGTATCCAAATCTTGGCCCGTCGTTTTCCATGTTTGACCTCACGTTTGAATGTCCCAGTGACTGGGCAGTGGTGGGAACAGGCAAACAGGTTTCCAGCACGGTGGCGGAAGGCAAGCGCACAACCCGTTTTGTCACGGAAAAGCCGATTGGCCGCGCCGGCTTCAACCTGGGTAAGTTCGTCTCTGCAACATCCACCTCCGGCAAAGTGGAGATTCATGCCTACGGCGCCAAAAACGTGGAGCAGGCGCTGGCTGGCGCGGAAGCGCGCATGGGCAAAAAGCCAGATCCGGGCCGTGAAGCCCAGCAGATCGCCGACCAGGCCGCCAGCACGGTGGAATTTCTTTCCTCTGAGCTCGACCCCTTTCCTTATTCCAATCTGGAAATCACCCAACTTCCCGGCATGTTGAGCCAGTCATGGCCAGGGCTGATTTACCTTTCCAGCACCGCCTTCCTCTCGCCGGACGAGCGCCGCGCCATCGGCGTGCGCGATCCTTACGTTGAGCTGCTGCTGAGCCGGCTCATGCTCTCGCATGAAACCGCGCACCAGTGGTGGGGTGACGCCGTGGATTGGGCCAGCTACCGCGACGAGTGGATCGTGGAGGCGTTGGCCAATTACAGCGCGCTCGTCATGCTGGAAAAACAGCATCCCGGCGACATGAAGACCGCCCTCAACTATTACCGTGGCGAACTGCTGCGCGAAACCAAAAGTGGAATCATCGCCGATGCAGGCCCTGTTACCCTGGGACGCCGTCTTACTTCATCAAAATTTCCTGACGCTTATGAGCGCGTGATCTATGGCCGGGGCACGTGGCTGATTCATATGCTGCGCACCATGCTGCATGAAGCCGGCGGCGGCAACGGTGATGCTGTTTTTTTTGCCGCGCTGAAAGGGCTGCTGGCTGGCGCGCCCAACCACAAAATCTCCACCCTGGACTTGCAACGGGCTTTTGAGCAGGTAATGCCGCATTCTTTGGGCTATGAAGGCAAGAAAAACCTGGATTGGTTCTTTGATAGCTGGGTCAATGGCGACTCCATCCCGCAATTCTCGCTGGAGAGCGTTCGCATGGTCCCTGCCGCAGGCAAGTTGAAAGTGACCGGCACAATCCTGCAGGCCCACGCAGCCCATGATATGGTCACGGCAATTCCTCTCTATGCCGTGGATGACGCGGGCAAATCACGCTTCCTGGCCTTCATCTTTGCCGACGACGCCAAAACCGAATTCACACTGGCCGCGCCCGCGGGGACAAAACAAATCATGTTGGACCCTGACGAGACACTGCTGAGGCGGTAATAAGGAGACGACAGCCTGGCAATTCTTGCTGGGTCAGGTATGGGTAAAACGAATGCCATACGATTTGCCGCCGAGACAGGCGGAAAATGCAGAACCGTTCCTGCTTTGCCAGGAGGTAAGGCCAATGCCTAAGAGCTGGCTTGGCTGCAATGAAACAGCATGGCAAAAGGAAAGTTACGCAGCTCAACTTCCTGGTCAACCTGGTCAAAGTGCGTGCGCAGATGAGGCAGAACGGTGCGGGTGAACTGATAGATCAGAACCTCGCCTCCGGGGTTCAAGACCGCGCGGGTCTGGCGGGCGATCTTTTCCCGCAGCTCAAATTGCATGTTGTTAAAAGGAATGCCGGAAATAACGTAATCAGCGCCATCCAGATTCAGGCGGTCCAGTTCACGCTGCACATTTTCCGCCGATCCGTGTACCACGTGCAGGCGGGGATCAGGAAATGACCGTTCCAGGTAGCGGACGAAGCGCTCATTCATTTCAAAAGCGATGAGTCGGGCATTGGGGGCCATCCGTTCCAGGATGTGGGAGGTAATGGTGCCCACGCCGGGACCATATTCCACGATGGTGCGGGCGCGGGTCCAATCCACTTTGTTGAGCAAGCGTCCAATCAGAAAACGTGAACTGGGAATCAAAGAACCCAGCATCATGGGATGTTGAAGAAAATTTTTGGCAAATAGCAGGGTCTCTTCACTGCGAGAAGGTTTTCGAAACATGCTGGTGATGAGTTCCTTAATGGCTCAGGGGTGGCCAGATAACGATACGCGCCCTATCTGTGAGATGTAAAGCGAAAGACGCGTGACGCCCGCGAACCACAATTCTTTTACTGGAATCGCTTTCGCTTTTGGCGTCTATCCCCGGCAGGGCCGCAATAATGAGCAAATTCCCACGTTGCCGGGTAGTGAAATCCAGCATAAAATCAGATTTCGGCCATGGCTGACAGCACAGCCGTTAAATTCAATCAGGACGTTCATTTGAACCTAGTCCGCGCCATTTATCCCGGCTCATTTGATCCGTTGACCAACGGTCATCTGGACCTGATTGAACGGGGCAGCAAAATTTTTGATGAGTTGATCGTCTCAATTCTGCGCAATACCGAGAAGGACCCGCTGTTTACCCTGGCGGAGCGGCTGCAGATGCTGGAAGAGATGGTCAGGCGCTTTGACAACGTGCGCGTGGAAACCTTTGAAGGGCTGCTGGTGGACTATGCCATGCAGAAAAAAGCCAAGGCGGTGCTGCGCGGCATTCGCGCCATCAGCGACTATGAATATGAGCTGCAGATGGCCCTGATGAACCGTAAGCTGCAGCCGCAACTGGAGACCGTTTTTATGATGCCTGCCGAAGCTTATTCTTATTTAAGTTCGCGGCTGGTCAAAGAGATTTTTCGCCTTGGCGGCTCCGTGCGCGGGCTGGTGCCGGAACTGGTGGAGCAACGGCTGCGGGAAAAATTCCACGGCACCGCAGCCACAATTTAAAAAAGAGGTTCAGATGGCGACCCTACCTGCAGTCAAGCAATTCAGTGATCGAGTGAACCGCATTGAAATCTCCGCTACCATGGCCGTTGTGGCCGAAGCCGCCAAGCTCAAAGCTTCCGGTGCGGACCTGGTTGAGTTTGGCGCGGGCGAACCACATTTCTCCACCCCGCAGCATATCAAGGACGCCGCCATCGCCGCCATACAGAACGATTGCACCCGCTATACCGCCGTCGCCGGCATTCAGGAGTTGCGCAACGCCATCACGCGCCGCCACGCCGCCGATTTCGGCTCCATGTATCAGCCGGGTGAATCCATGGCTTCCACCGGCGGCAAGCTGGCGCTGTTCAACGCCATTCAGGTGTTGGTGGACCATGGAGACGAGGTCATCGTGCCCGTCCCTTACTGGGTTTCTTTCAAGGACATTATTGAATATGCCGGAGGCAAATGCGTTTTTGTTGAGACGGAGGAAGCGGAAAATTTTCGGCTGACGCCGGAGATGATTGAGCGGCAGATCACGCCGCGCACGCGCGCCATCATCATCAACAGCCCCAACAATCCGAGCGGCGCAGTGATGGACCCCATGGACTTCACCGCGATTCTGCGCCTGGCGCACAAACGCGGCATTTATGTGATTGCCGATGAGTGCTACGTTTATCTGAATTTTACGTCGCGCAAGTTTTCCGCCGGCTCCATTAGCGACGTGAAGCAGCACCTGGTAATTGTCGGCTCGCTTTCCAAAACTTACGCCATGACCGGCTGGCGCCTGGGATACGCGCTTGCTCCCACGCCAATCATCAACGCCATGACCAAGCTGCAGAGCCAGAGCACCTCAAGCACGGCGCATATGGTCCAGATGGCTGCCCTGGCTGCCGTGACCGGACCACAAGATTGCGTGGAGAAGATGAAGCAGGATTACATTTTGCTGCGCGAACTCACTCTGGGCCATCTGAAGCTCATTCCCGGCGTGACCTGCGTAAAGCCTGAAGGGGCGTTTTACGTCTATCCCAATGTTTCCGCGTATTTCGGTAAATCGGGGATTACTTCGGCTGCGGACATTGCCAAGCGCCTGCTGCATGAGGCCCACGTTGTCACCGTTCCAGGCGAGGCTTTTGGCACGCGCGACCACATTCGCCTCTCCTATGCCACGTCACCCACGGAGATAGAACGCGGCTTGGAGCGCATGCAGGAATGGTTTGGCAAGCTCTAAAGGGTTACGGCACGTTGGCGCTCATCCACATTGATTAGAAAAGGGCCGCGGAGCAAAGTCCAAGCTGCTGCTGGACAACACCCGGCCTTTTTTCCGAGTCTAAGATTCTCTAGGCCCCTGACAGTACGGTCATAAAAATCGCATGTCTGAGCTTTATCCTCTACTTTTGCAGCCTCAGTTCCATGAGCGCGTCTGGGGCGCGCACGATCTTGCGCCCTTTTATCCGCGCGAGATTACCGGCAACCCGATTGGCGAGGCATGGCTTACCGGCGACCAATGCTCGGTAGTTAACGGCCCTCTGGCCGGGCAAACGCTGGCCGATCTCTCCAGCCAATTTGGCGCGGAGTTGATGGGGGACGCGAACAAGAACGCGGCCCGCTTTCCGCTGCTGATCAAGTTTCTTTTCCCTAAAGACAAGCTCTCCGTGCAGGTGCATCCGGATGACGAGGACGCGGCAAGTGCCGGCCAGCCTTGCGGTAAAACCGAGTGCTGGTATGTTCTGCAAGCAGATCCGGGCGCGCAAATTGGTTTGGGGTTAAAGGCGGGGGCGACAAAAACCGAAGTCGAGCGGGCCATTCGCGAAACTCGCATGGAGCACCTGCTGAACTGGATTGACGTCCATGAGGGCGACATGATCTACGTGGATGCAGGCACGGTCCACGCAATCGGCGGCGGAGCGGTCATCGTTGAGACGCAGCAAAACTCCGATACCACGTACCGCCTTTATGACTATGGCCGTCCGCGCGAGCTGCACATTGAAGATGGCCTGCGGGCAACCAAAGAGCGGACCCACGCAGGCAAAGTAGTCCGTGGCGAACCGCAGATACAACCGGGCAAAACGCAGACCAACCTTGTGACCTCGCCATGCTT
>DATBCN010000619.1:0-3345 GCA_036270475.1 Candidatus Angelobacter sp.
TCGGATCAAGAGAGCGTGTTCCGGCGGATTACTACCGGCCAGAATTTTCTCTATCATGGTGAAATCCTGGACGGGCAGCTTTACCTCACCACCAATGAAGGCGCTCCGCGGTTTCAAGTGTTCAAGGCTGAGTGCGGCGCGCCCGAGCGCGCAAATTGGCAGCAGATAATCGCCGAGTCGGATGCAGTCATCGAGGGCCGCGCGGCCATCATCGGCAAAAAACTTTTTATTCACTACATTCGCAATGCCAGTTCGCAGCTCACGCTCTTTGATCTTGCCGGCAAGCCCATTGCGAATGTTTCCATGCCCGCGCTGGGCAGCATCTTTGATCTGGGCGGCAACTGGAACAGTGAATCAGGGTTCTTCGGCTTTGTCTCGTACGCGGTCCCTCCCACGGTTTATGAAGTTGGTTTTGACGGAGCAATTCAGGAATGGGAGCGCGTGGAATCCACCATCGACCCCCAGAGATGCCAGACAGAACAACTCTGGTGCCGCTCCAAGGACGGAACGCGTATTCCGATGTTCATGGTCAGCAAAAAGGGGCTGGTGAAAAACGGCAACAATCCCACGCTGCTTTCCGGTTATGGTGGATTCAACGTGGGCCGCACGCCGTTTTTCAATCGCAACGTGATGCTGCTGCTTCTGGAGCAGGGCGGAGTGTATGTTGACGTCCAGTTGCGCGGCGGAAATGAATTTGGCGAAGACTGGCACCGCGCCGGCATGCTCGACCAAAAACAGAATGTCTTTGACGACCTTGCCGCCGCCGCGGATCACCTGATAGCGCAGAGATATACCTGCGCCGAGCGCCTGGCAATCCAGGGAGGCAGCAATGGCGGGCTGCTAATGGGCGCGGCGCTAACCCAGCGCCCGGAGCTGTTCCGCGCCGTGGTGTGCCAGGTGCCTCTGCTGGACATGCTGCGCTACCAGAATTTTCAAATCGCTAAACTGTGGATACCGGAGTACGGATCTTCGGACGATCCCAGCCAATTTGAATATCTCTACGCCTACTCGCCCTATCATCATGTGAAAGCGGACACTCTGTATCCGGCTGTCCTGTTCATGACGGCTGAAAGCGATACACGGGTTGATCCCATGCACGCCGTAAAGATGGCAGCATTGCTTCAGGCCCAGGCAGTCAACGGGCCGGAGCGGCCCATTCTGCTGCGCGTGGATTCCAAGGCTGGTCACGGCGTCGGCAAGCCCATTACAAAGCTTGTGGACGACGCCGTGGATGTATGGAGCTTTTTGTTCTGGCAGCTCGGAATCAAGTCACAATAAAGAAGGAGCCGCGGAACATGGCTCCTTCTTACCTTATTGCCCAATCAAAAAATTAGCTTATGTTCAGCGGCTGCGTCAGCCGGAACCCAAGACGGCGCTCGGCCACGAAACCTACTTCTTTTTTACCGGTGGCATAAGCCGCGGTTGTGCCTCCAGCGGCGCCAACTGCTGAACCAATCGCTGCACCTTTACCGCCGCCAATCAGCGCGCCCAGCAATGCGCCTCCGCCTGCGCCTCCGCCAATAAAGGCAAGGTTGCGCTTTTTATAGCTTCCGCCGCTTACAAAAACGCTGTTGGTCTGCAATGGAACGGCCTTGCCATTCAGCGTGATGGAGGAAAGCGTAATGCGCAGGTAACCGGCATTGCGCAGATGTCCTGATTCGCGAACTGCCACCACCTTGCCAGTAACCGCTGCGCCGGAGGGCGCCAGCGTGTGCCCATCAACCACCAGAGGCTCGTCGAGCACCGCGGAAAAATTCTGGCCCGACTGTGCGGTGGCGCTGGAAATGGATTGCTGCAGACGCACATAGACGGCTGTATTCGCCGGGACCACGGGCGCTTTGCCGTCAGTAAAAGGCAGTTGCTGCGATGCTGGAGCGTTGTCCATTGCCGCGCTTGCAGGCGGTTGTGCGCCCACGCCGCAACCAGTCGCCAGTCCCGCTAAAACCAGCAGGCCCAAAACAAAGCCTATTGTCCTGATGAAATTCTTACCGCTCATAACACATACCCCGGCAGTGTGGGGGGCACTGCCTATCAAAAGATAGAGTGCAAGGCTAGTGCCATTAAAATGCTTTTGTTTTCTTAGGTTTGGACGGGGATTATTCCCGGTTCTGTGTAGTTTTTACCGCGTAGCAGAGTAGCTGTTGCCGCCGATGAAGAGGCTAACGAGTACCGTTTCCGGAAACATTTTCGGCTGTGGCACGGACTTCCGGCTGCACCACCACGCCATCAAAGGCCGTTGTTCCCAGCAGACGGCCACGGGTCAAATGCAGGTTACGCACGCGCCAGCCAGTGCTGATGGCAGTCCAGCTTCGCCCATTGTCATTGGATTCAAAAACGTTAATCGAGCTTCCACTCGTGGCCAGCACGCGATGATTTTCCTCGTCAAATTGCACAGTGAGAATATTGGCCAGCTTGAGATTGGAAACGCGCTTCCATGAGTCGCCCGCGTCAGTGCTGCGGAATAGTCCATCCCGCGCGGCCAGCCAGATGTCGCCGCTGTTGTCCACGGCAACGGTGTTGATTACGAATTCAGGACCGAGCGGTTTGGAGGGCAGCCAGCTTTCGCCGCCATTCACCGAGACTGCGACCGCACTTCTGCCAGCGATCGCCACAACCTTGCCGGCAACGCTGATGCTCACGGGAACGCCAATCGCGGGTAGGGTTTCCTGCCGCCAACCTGCACTTGAATCTGAGCTGACGAATAGGCCTGTTGCTGTGGCGGCAAACCACCGGTCCTCCGCCAACTCCAGGACGCTGACGCGCGCAGTCAATTCGTTTGGCGCCGCTGAACGTGCCGCAGTCTTTTTGGGCACGGCCACTTCGTCGCCGCCAGCAGCCAGGGCATTGCGCGGCGTCCAGCGCGGGGCATTTGATTTCAGCACGAAGATGCCATGATCTGTTCCGGCGACCAGCGCATTGTCCGCAGCCTGGCGAAGAACAAAGACGTCGCGTCCATCCAGACCATTGCTCAACTGTTTCCATGTCTGGCCGGCATCGCGGGAGACAAAGACGCCGCCAAATTCCTTGTCATTCAAGACTCCAGCGTAAAGTGCGGCGCTGTCATTGCGGTCCACCAGCAATGCCGCCACCTGCCGGTGAGTAAAGCCGCGGTTGGACGCGGCAAAGGAAACGCCTCCATCGTCGCTGGCCAGCACGCCGCCGCGGTCTGTAGCCAGCAACACATGCGACGGGCGGCGCGGATCAATCAACACATCGTTAATAATGATGTTCGATCCGGTCATGTGTTTCCAGGTTGCGCCCGCGTCCGTGGTCTTCCACAGGCCCTCGGTTGTGCCGGCATAAACCACGTTGTGGTCCGCGGGGTCCATTTGCAGCATGCGTGTG
>DATBCN010000620.1:0-2307 GCA_036270475.1 Candidatus Angelobacter sp.
AGTCGGCCTCACCGCTGCTGATTGGTTATAGCCGCCAACATCAACCAAGAGTGGACTCAAGCTGGGGGGTACACGCAGCTACGGCGTTTGCTCGGGTTTCAATCGAAGTAACCGCAGCTTTCGCCACCCAGCAATGTCAAATGGTGATCGCTTGACTTCAAGGGTTCCGCTTGCAGGCTCAATAGCTTGCAGCGCTGCTCAAGTTGTAGTCGGTTTGCGTAGGATTGACGCGCCTGAGGTTAGCTGGATAGATAATCAAACGCCCACAGGCTACCAGAACCAGCGACTGGTCCTATCAGCCTCCGCACCGGGATGTAGTTGATGCATTTCATTGGGCGTTACTCCTACGCATAGTTAGGATAGCAAATGATAGGTTGGCGGTGAATATGGAAAGTACGGAATTACTGAAAAGAAATTGCGAAAAGAAAATTTTTGCGCCTGAAGCGCTGAAAGTTTAGCTCCTCCAACTGAATGAGGCTCCGATTGCAAATAACGGGACTACTTGAGTTTTAACTTCTTCTTCACAATCTTGTGCAACTCGGCCGAGCGGTGTTCCTTGTAATACGACTCGGCATTTTCGATTTCGACTTCATGCAGCTTCTGGCCGCGCGCCGCGGTGGGCGTACATGTGGGAGTCTTTCGGTCAGAAGGCTGCGGTTGCTGCGGGATGAACGTCCCCACCAGTTTCCCTCGTGCGCTGATTACGTGGATTTTCATGGTCACAACCAGTCTTTCATCTTTACAAACCAGTCATCTTTACAAACCAGTCATCTTTACAGACCAGTCATCTTTACAACCAGTCCTGCAGGTTCAAATTATGAGCAACATGCTGCGTGCCCGGGTTGTGGATATCAACCGTGTAGAAATTGCGGGAATCACTGGTTGCGCCCAGTCCCTGGTTCTGCGCCTGAAGCAGAACAACGCCCAGAACGTCATCAATAATGTTGGGGGCAGCGGTCACAATGCCCACGTCCTGTCCGGTGCCGTAACTGATGCTCCATGAAACAGTCTGCCCGCCAGCCAGACTGAACAATGGTCCTACCGAGCGATGTTGCGCCATTCGATGAATCCTCTCGTCTTGGTAGTGCGCCAGCCCGAAAAAGCGTTTCAATCAAAATTGCAGGCTGGCGCTTCTTTTCCCCCTACCAGGTATAGTGCGCCGTGTAGGTCAACACTTTTTCATCGTCGGCAGGGATGTGGACGCGGAACTCAATGGTCTTGCTGTCCAGCTTGTTAAAGGTATCTGAATTCTTGGCGATGTCCCAGTTGTTCCAGCGGTACAGGTGCTCAATCACGCGGACATCCATGGGTTCTTTTTTGTGGTTGCGCAGCTTGATCTCAAAACTTTCGTCCACGGTATGCGCGTTGCGGTCTACTTTGAAAAACGTCCGCTTGCGTTCGCCCACGGCGTCAAACACGTTACCGGTGTAGAGGCGGATGGTCTCATCAGTAGGCGTGTGGTCAATCAGGTTTTCGCCGGTGAATTCAAGCTGGCTGTCAGTATCACGCCGATAGAAGCGCACCCGGCCTTTGGGCAGCGGCAGGCCCAGATGGTTTTCCTTGCTGTTTTTGAACTCAACCATGGCCCAGATTTTTGGATTGGACTGGACGCCGAAATTCTCCATGTCACGGATATTTTCCATGGGATAGTTGCGGTAGTTCTGGTCAATCTTGACGCCGTCGTAGACGTAAATCCGCTGTGAAGGCACCCCGGTGGCACGCACAAATTCCACCTGTTTGGTCTCGCGATCATAAAGAGTGCTTGGCCGCTCTAGCGTGTAAAGGTGGTATTCGTCAAAGCTGCGTTCGGTGACAGCGGGCGCCGGAGCCTCCATGCGTAGGGCGTTGAAAGTGCCGTTAGAATCCGCAATTCCCATTCCCGGCTGGATCTTGCTCACGTCACCGGCCATCAGCTTGATATGGGCGTTTTGGAATGTCTTGCCGGTCTGGTTATCCAGCGTGACCCAGCCCACGATTTCCAGTAGGTTTCCGCTGACGGGCGCAACCACATTATAGTCGGCGTGCCAACTCATGCCGCCGGTCACATAACTGAATTCCGCGTTGGTGCTGCCGGCATGGTCGCTCTGCAGCAGCCAGGAGAGCGTCGGCTTCAGGATTGTGTCATTGCTCAGCGCGGGAAAGATCGGTTGTCCGGGAAGGCCGAATTGGAGCTTGCCGTCGATCTCAATGATGGGCTCGCTATTGCCCGCGGCGACGTAGGCTTGCTGCGCCTGGGCATACTGTTGTCCATAGGCGCTGTATGCCTGGTAATGCGGCGTGTATCCGCTGCGGATGATCTTGCCCGGC
>DATBCN010000621.1:0-4754 GCA_036270475.1 Candidatus Angelobacter sp.
AGGGATTGTCTTAAGAATTTGAAATCGAATACCAGAAAATACATGACGCCGGGCAATAGCGAGCCGGTGCGCAATTCACCAAGCAGCCTGCGGGGTTGCTTTTTATTTGCCGCTAAAAGGGTAAAGGGCACATGTCGAATATTCTCTTTCCAAAAATCCGCGGGCTGGCCTGGAGCATTGTCAAAACACCGACCTTCTCAACCGAGATACAGGAGTCCCTGGCCGGGCGGGAAGTTCGCATCCAGAACTTCCAGAACCCCATCTGGGAATTCACGCTGCACTACGAGTATCTACTGAACGATCCAAAGTTCAGAGATGAAAATGAGCAAACGCCGCTGGAAACACTGGTTGGTTTCTTCCTGGCGCGGGGCGGTCAGTTTGATGATTTTCTTTTCAACGAATCAGACGTAACCGGACGTATTGAAGACTCAGCCTACTCCGGGCAGCCCATCGGGGCCGGAGACGGCGCGACCAAATCCTTCCAACTCGTCCGCAACATCGGCGGATTTCTTGAAGCCGTGCAGAACCCAATGAACCAGACAGCTACCGTTTACCTGAACGGCGCTGTCAAAACGCAGGGCACGGACTACACGATTTCCAGCGGCGTGGTCACGTTTATCGTTGCGCCGGGCGCCGGCGCGAGCATCACCGCCGATTACGTCATGCTGCATCGCGTCCGCTTTCATACTGGCAGCTCGCGCAGCGGCAAAGAGGGAATCGAGTTCGGTAATTTTTATTTCAATCTCTACGAGTGCAAGGAAGTCCAGTTTATCTCGGTGCGCAAATGAAAACACCAACAAATATTGGCGGCAATGACCTGGCGCTCTGGCTCCAGACGGCGACTGAAATCCGCATGGCCGATCTTTACACCATTACTCTCAAGAACGGCACGGCCCTGCGCTACACCACATGGGACGCCAACTTGACGGTGCTGGGAAATAAATTTTTGACCGGCCCACCCAACATCGCCCGATCAGCCATAGAAGAGAAGCTCGGCATGGACGTTGCCACGCTGGAGGTCACGCTTGAAGCCAGCCTGGCGGACACAATCAACGGAGTACCGATTTTGCAGGCGATCGGCCAGGGGCTATGGGATGGCGCGGGATTTCGCATTGACCGTCTGTTCATGGATGCGAACTCGAACCAGATCGGCACGGTCATAAGATTTTCCGGCTTCGTCGGCGCCCTTGACGAGCTCACGCGGTCATCGGCAAAGCTGACCGTCAACGCCGGTACGGCTTATCTCAACATGCAGCTTCCGGCGATCATCCTGCAGCCCGGCTGCACCAACACGCTTTTTGACGCGCGTTGCAGCCTCTTTAAGGCCAGTTTCGCTAACAATCTTGTTGCCCAGGCCGGCTGTACTCCCAACAAGATCATCACAACCTCCGCCCAGCCGGACAAGTATTTTGATAATGGCCAGCTCATTTTTACAGGCGGGCCAAACAGCGGCCTGGTCAAGGCGATCCGCCAGTACCGGGCCGGAGTCATGCTTTTCAATTCCCCGTTGCCGTTTGCGCCCAACGCCGGAGATACCTTCACCGCCTATCCCGGATGCGACAAGACCCAGGACACATGCACCACAAAATTCAATAACCTGGCCAATTTTGAAGGCTTCCCCTACGTGCCGGCGCCGGAAACAGCCATCTAGAGGACCCATGAATCCACTCACGGTTGAGCAGCGGACGCAAATCGTTCGCGCAGCCAAAGAGTGGATTGGCACTCCCTATCATCACCATGCGCGAGTGAAGCATGCCGGCGCGGATTGCGCCATGTTTCCTCTTGCGGTGTATCAGCAGTGCGGCGTCTTGCCCATGGATTATCAGCCGCCGCAATACTCCGTGCAGTGGCATCTGCACCGCTCAGAAGAACTTTATCTCCGGGAAATTGAACCATTCGCCGCCGAGTTTGATGGGACTCCACAGCCAGCGGACTTTATCGTATTTCGATTCGGAAGGACATATTCCCACGGAGCGATTGTCGTGGATTGGCCGATAGTGATTCATTCCTACATCCCGCACGGAGTATTGCTGAGTGATGCCCTGCGTGATGGCGAACTGCTTGGCCGGCCTAGAAAATACTTTGCAATAAAAAGCAGCATGGAATACCCGGCTTGCAGCTAGACCGGCTACGGAATCGAACGGCCAGCGGCGCAAGACCGGCACCGCTGGTGACAAATCATTGCGGCAGATTGGAGCGAGGGGAAAATGGGTTTAATGGCAGGCGGAAAAGGCGGAGGCAAGAACGCGCTCGCGGCAAAACCAAATTTGTTGAATGCCCTGCGCGTGCAAACCAGCTCTTATGGCCAGGTGGTTCCAATCGTCTACGGCCAGAACCGCATCTCCGGGCGTTTGTTGTGGAGCGGCGACTTCGCGGCAATTCCGCACACTTCCACGCAAAAGGTTGGCGGCAAGGGACTGGGGTCCGGCGGCGGCAACGCGATCAGCAACACTACATATACCTATCAAACCGCGGTCGCTACCGCTCTCTGCCTTGGCCCCATTCAGAACATTCACAATGTCTGGGACACCAAAGGCCGGCTCACGCTCTTGAGCACATCCGCGCAATATACTGTGCCAACCGGAGGCGGATCATTCATGCCTCCGCCAGATGGCCGCATCTTTCATTCTGGCCGCGGCGTTTCCCGGCAGGATTCCTACAGCCTGCTGGTAAATGATTTTGGTTCTGATGGAAGCAGCGCGTTGAATGGATTTCAGCAGACGCCGATGGCCCTGGTTGCCAGCGGACCTGGAGCAGGCCAATACACGCTTGATCCAGTCACCGGGCAGCATACATTCTCATCACTGGACGCCGGAAACGTGATGACAATCACCTATGTCTATTCCGTTCCCGATTCAAACTCCAACGGCCAGCCACAGCAGAAACTTAACCTGACTCTGTTTCCCGGGGCCCGGCCGCAGACGCCATGGAGCTATCTGACCTCGCGGCATTCAGGGCAGAACCTTGGCTACAGCGGCGTGGCCTATGTTGCATCTTCCGCCATGGACCTGGGTGAAAGTGGGACGCTGCCCAATCTTTCTTTTGAAGTACTGGGAATGCTTCCCTTTAGTTCAGGCATTACTGACTGCAATCCCAAGGACGTGATTACAGACCTGCTTTCTAATCCGTTTTACGGGATGGGCACGGGAGCATACCGGATTCAAAGCAGCGGCGGCAGCACGTTTTACAAATACTATCTGGATTTTGGCCTGGACACGGCCGGCGTGCAGTATCAGCTAAATATCACGGTAACGAATGCCGGCACAACGCCGGTGAACGTGAGCACCAATCATACCGGCGCAGCGGCAACCATTCAGCCCGGCGTCACGCAAAATCTGGCGCTGCCGTTCACGGGGACGGGCGCGGCCGACCTTCAGATTGTTTTTAATACCGTCAATTCGGTTGCTGATGCCATGAATATCGTGGCGCGCGACCCATCGTTGTTCAAGATTTCTGATGGAACCAACCTGGCGACAATAACGCAACGAACGTTTGCGGGCTGGAACCTGGGCACAGGCGCCACGGTCACGGTCCAGCCTGAGCAACAGGCGCCGCTGGGCGACCTGACGCAATACTCAAACTATTGCCTGGCCAACGGTATTTTTATTTCGCCCGTGCTCGACGCCCAGAAAGCGGCTTCCGCCTGGATACAGGAGGTCCTGGATGTAACCAATTCAGCCGCGGTGTGGAGTGAAGGGCTGCTGAAAATCATTCCCTATGGCGACACTTCCGCGGTGAATAACGGCGCGGTCTTTTTGCCGAACACGCAACCGATTTATGACCTGGGCAACAATGATCTGCTGGCCCCAATCACGGTGAAGCGGCCCTCGATTGCCGATGTGATGAACTCGGTTTCAGTGGAATTTCTAAACCGGGCCAATGACTACAACGTTGAGATTGCTGAAGACAAAGACGACGCCATGATCGCCGTCTACGGGCTACGCAAGGCCTCGCCCCGGCAGGCGCATGCCATTACCACTCCGGCGGTGGCCCAGCAGGTGGCAAACTTTTTGCGCCGGCGAGAAGTGGAGATCCGTGCAACCTACACGTTAAAGCTGGGCTGGCAATTCAACCTGCTTGAGCCAATGGACCTGGTGACCCTGACTGTCCCGGAGCTGGGCTACAGCAGGAAGCCGGTCCGCATTACCTCGGTCCGTGAAGACGACAACGGACAACTTGAGATTGACGCGGAGGATTTCCCGTTTGGCACCGCCTCGCCCACTTTGTATCCACAGCAATCGCCCGGCGGATTTGTGCCGCAAGCCAATGCCGATCCCGGCAACATCAATACCCCAATCATCTTTGAAGCCAATGACCGGCTGAGTCTAACGGGAAACTATGAAGTATGGATCGGCGTATCAGGCGCGGGAACCTCCGGTACGCCGCGGAGCATCAGCGCGGCCACGAATGCCAGCCCGATTCAAATCACCCTGACCGGGCACGGCTTTCTGACCGGGCAGCGCGTAGTCAATGCCGGCATCGGCGGCAACACCGCTGCCAATGGAACGTGGACCGTTACCCGGATCGATCAGGACAATTTCACTTTGAACGGTTCGGCGGGCAATGGAGCTTACACCTCGGGCGGAACGTCAGTATTGTTTGCCGATTGGGGCGGCTGCAGGGTCTGGGTTTCTCCGGACAACACAACGTTCGCCGAGATTGGCAGGATTTACGGCCCGTCGCGCATGGGCGTGCTTACGGCGCAACTGGTTTCATCGGCTGACCCCGATACCACGCACACGCTGGCGGTAGAC
>DATBCN010000622.1:0-4609 GCA_036270475.1 Candidatus Angelobacter sp.
TCTAGCCGCATTTGGATCAGCCACAAATCGATCGGCGGTCAATCCGAACCGATTCAAATATCCTCGCGCTAATCCCGGGCCTGCGATGTATAACTCGCCAGCAACACCCACGGGCGCCAGTTCCAAATGGTTATCTAGAACATAAAGACATGTGTTGATAATCGGAGATCCAATGGACGGCTTGCCGGTTCTCCGCAAGGGGCCGCTTATGGTGGCACAAACGGTGGACTCTGTCGGCCCATACGCATTGATCATGTTTAGCCCGCGCGACCACCGGGAAACGATTTCGCCACTGAGTGCCTCACCGCCATTCATCAGGCATTCGAGCGGCAAACAATCAAATTCTTCCAGCGTCTTGAGCACAGGAATCGGCAATAATGCGTGCGTCACCCGCTGAGAAACCAGCATGTCGTACAAAGCTCGCCCTTCACGCTCTGCTTCCAAAAGGACGAGCGTTGCGCCCGCACTGAATGCCATGAGCAATTCCCAAAACGAAGCATCAAAACTGAGAGAAGCAAATTGCAAAATGCGAGCTTTCGAATTTAGCTTGAGCCGTTCCGCCTGGCTGGCAGCCAGCGCTGACACTCCTTCGTGGGTTAGCACAACTCCTTTTGGAACGCCGGTTGAACCTGATGTGTAAATCACATAGGCCGGGTGCTTCAGTAATAGAGACGCCGTCCGCTCACAATTAGCAGGATTGTGCCCAACCGTTTCTTTCATTGCATGTTGAAATTCAGGATCATCCATATAAATCAATTCAATGGCTGAACCAATCAGCGTGGAGCTTAGATGCGACTTAGTCAGCACCAGGGATAGCTGTGCGTCCTTCAACATATGCTCCAGCCGCATGCGTGGATATTCTGGGTCCAGCGGAAGATACGCCGCGCCGGCTTTCCAAATACCAAGGACCGCCACCACCATCTCCAGCGAACGCTCCAGCGCGATTCCCACCAGTGATTCCGGACCAATACCTTTTCCTATCAGATAATGCGCCACCCGGTTTGCACGGACATTTAATTCTCCATAATTCACAGCCATCGTTCCATGGATTGAAGCAATTGCATTCGGCGCGCGTGCAGCCCAATCTTCAAACATCTGTACGGCCGTTGTACTCGGGACATTGCGCAGAGGCCCATTGAATCGAGCAAGAATTCTGTCGCGTTCGCCAGCCGCCAGCAGATTCAACTGGTGCCATGGAGCATCAGGACGAACAACTGCAGATTCCAGCAATGCCACGAACCTGGTTGCGATGGCTGCGATCTGCTGCGACGTAAATTGCCCAGGATTGTAATCAAGTCGCACACGCAATCTTTCTTCAACTGGAGCAATCATCAACGCCAGCGGATAGTGCGCGCCATCATGCATCTCGACTTTTCCAACCCGTATGCCGTCATGGGACCGTGTGAGCAAGGAGCGGTCCAGGGGATAGTTTTCAAAAACAAAGATCGTGTCAAAAAGGCGGTCAAAGTCGGATTCCCTCTGTATGTCAGAAAGTCCAAGATGGTAAGCATTCAGCATTTGCGACTGGTCTTGTTGCATTTGTGTTAATGCTTGTGAAAACGGCTCGCCTGGATTCAAGATGGCCCGCAACGGCACAGTGTTAATGAATAGTCCCACCATCTGCTCCACTCGCGGCAGTTCCGGAGAACGGCCTGAGACCGTAATGCCGAACAGAACATCATTGAGGTTCGCCATACGGGCCAAAAGGACCGCCCACAGGCCCTCCAACACAGTGTTCAGGGTCAAGCCATGCGAGCGCGCCATCGCATGCAGCAAATCTGTCTGTTCCCGGGAAAGATCGTGCTGCCATGAACCGGGCAATTGCGTTTCTGTGCTGTCAGGCAAAGCAGGCGCGATGATCGTAGGGCCTTCCACTCCATGCAAATAGTTTTTCCATAAAGCCAGCCCTGCCAAACGGTCTTGTGCAGCCAGCCATTTCAGGTAGTCCGTGTAGATGCCAGCCGTGGGCAAGCTAGACATGTCGCCGCCATTGCTGTACAACTCCAGCATCTCGCCGAAAAAGAGCGGCGTTGACCACCCATCCATAATCAGGTGATGATTGGTGAAGCCGAGCATGTGCCGCTCAGGAGCAAGACGCACCAGCATGAAACGCAGCAGCGGACCTTTGGAAAACGTAAAGGGCCCGGTTCTTTCGGCGGACAAAAGATCAGCGCACCGGCGAAGCTGTTGCTCTGAATCATCCATTGTTGAGAGATCGATTTCACGCCACGGGAATTCCACATTTGGAAGCACCACTTGCACCGGCGCTTCCAATCCTTCCCAATAAACGGATATCCCCAAATTGGGATAGCGGCGCAGCACTGTTTCAACCGCATGGCGTAACCGCTGGGCGGATAGATTCCCGATAATTTCCAGATTGGTCTGTACCGCGTAAACGTCATCGCCTGTCGCGTACAAAGAATGAAACAGCAGCCCTTGCTGCAGCGGCGAGAGAGGAAGAATGTCGTTCAAAGTTGGATAGACAGCTTCAATCCGCTCGATCTGTTCCAGTGAAAGTGACACCAGCGGAAAATCTGACGTGCTGTGCCCACCTGGTCCCTGCTGCGAGTAGTGAACAATCGCTTCCAGGCAGCGCTGCCAATACTGGGCCAGCTTTTGCACTGACGGCTCGCTTAGATGATTTGCGGCCCAGCTAAAATGGGCGGTTAACCGCGGGCCGTCACGGCCATCACTTGTGACAGCATCAATTTCCAGCAAATGCAGCAGCGGCATCTCAGGATCGGCGCCGCCGGAAAAACCCGCATCCTCTCCAACAGGTAGCCAGTCAGCGCCTGCCTCCGCGGCAAACCTGCCGAGATAATTAAAGGAGACCTGGGGCGTGGGCAGAGCAGTCAGCCGGGCACGTGCTTCCGGAACGAGATAGCGCAAAACTCCATAGTCAAGGCCACGGAAAGGGACCGCCCGCAACTGGTCTTTTATAAGCTTGAGAGCATGACCAGTGGCCGCGGTTCCCGCCATCGCCGCATCCGGATCAATATTTTCCAGATCCAGACACACAGGAAAGACGCTGGTAAACCAACCCGCCGTTCGCGACAAGTCCAGCCCGCTATCCATGGGCTCCCGGCCGTGACCTTCCAGGTCAAGAGTGATTGTGCTTCCGGCTTTGAATCCTTGCGAACTACGCCATTTGATTATGGCGATGGCCAGGGCAGTCAACAACACGTCGTTGATTTGTGCGTGAAATGCGGCGGGTACACCAGTCATCAGCGCCGCTGTGAGCGCAACAGGCAACGTGAAACGCAAATTTCCGCTGGTCGCAATCGTGTCGCGCGATGGATCAAGCGCGACGCCAGCAACCAGTCGGCTGCCGGCAAGCACACTTTCCCAATGGGGAAGTTGAGCTTGAATCACCGGCTGACGCGCGCGCTGCGACAAAAATCTCGCCCAACTCCGGAATGATGTTGTTTCCGCTTCCAACTCTGGTATCGTGCCGCGCTCAATTGCCTTCCATCCTGACGCCAGGTCAGAGAGCAAGATGCGCCATGCCACTCCATCCACCGCAAGGTGGTGGACCACCAGCAAAAGGCGGGCGTCCCCGCGAAACCATACAGCGTGGACCATATGGCCGCTTTCAGGGTCGAGATGGTCCTCTGCTTCCCGGGCCGCGGCGTTGCCTGATTCACTGTTGCTATTCGCATCGACTGCGGTTAAGCAATTCTCGGCACGCATCGAACTACGCGGCGGGATGTATAGTTTGCCGCCGGGTTGCACTTGGAGCCGCAAAGCGGCATGACCATCAATCAGCAATTGCAGCAAGTTTAGAAGATCGCCCTTGCGGACATTGATTGGCGCTTGCAGCAACACAGATTGATGAAACTTTTTGAAACTGACGCCCTCTTCAAACAGCGCCTGGATTATGGGAGTGGCTGGTATGTCTCCACTTTCATCATTGTAGAGAGATGGAATTTCCGCCTGGACAGCCGGCTTTGCGGCAAGCGCCAGCGCTTCCGGCGTTTGATGCTGAAAGATATCGCGTGGAGCCAGCAGCAGACCAGCTTTTCGCGCCCGGCTCATCAGTTGAATGGAGAGGATACTGTCGCCGCCGAGGTGAAAAAAGTTTTCATTGGCGCCGACCTCTTTGAGTGAAAGTAACTCTGCAAAGAGACGGCAGAACACCTGTTCTTGCGTTGTGCGCGGCAGTCTCTTCTTTTCCTGTTGCTTCTTCCTTGCGCCGATCTTGTCCTCTGATATGCTCCTCAGCGAGCGCTGCGCCAGCGTTGCGCCGCCGGCCAATAGCGTCTCTGCACCAAATTCTTCTTTTGTCGTCGCGTTGATTTGGAGATCGCGCAAACATGTCGCCGGTGCTCTTACTACCTGTTTCAGCAGACGCGCAAATTGAAAAGCCAGCGCGACGACCGATTCACGATCAAAGAGGTCGCTGCTGTATTCCCACACTGATGAAATGCCTGAAGAAATTCCATCGGCGTCAAACCGCTCATTCAAATTGAGGGCAAGATCGAACTGTGATTGATTGATGGCAACAGGGCATTGCTGGATTCTGATCCCGGGCAGGTCCAGCGTTGCCTGGGGTGCATTCTGCAACGTCAACACCACCTGAAACAACGGATGCCGCGATTGCGTCCTCTCC
>DATBCN010000623.1:0-1617 GCA_036270475.1 Candidatus Angelobacter sp.
ACTGCAAAAAGCGTTTCCACTGCATGACAGCACCCTCGCCGAGTTCTGCCGCTGATTCGGTCTTAGAAAATTACGAATCCTGCGACCGAATGGATTGCCACAGAGAATAAAGAGGTATTCGGCAAATTTCTGAGGATCAGGAGAGTAACACCAGGTGCCATCTCTTTCAACGGGCGAAAATCCACAGGTAGGGACAGGCGAAGCGATCCATGAATGACTCCTCAGCGGGGCGAGGACCAATTCACAATTTCTTAACGTCCTTCTTCTTCCAGAAACTTCTCGACTTCCATGGCCGCCATGCAGCCTGTCCCAGCGGCGGAGATGGCCTGACGGTAGCGGCGATCCTGCACGTCGCCGCAGGCAAAAACACCGGGCACGCGCGTCATGACAAAATCGTGCGTTTTGAGATAGCCATCCTGGTCCATATCCAACTGGCCCTTGAACATCGCCGCGTTGGGTTCGTGTCCAATGCCCAGGAACATGGCGCTGGTCGGGAAGTCCCAGATTTTGCCGCTTTTCACATTGCGGAGCTTTAACGCGGTAACTTCTTTCTGGCTGGCGTCATACACGTCTTCTACCGCGGTGTCCGTGAGGAACTCGATTTTCTCGTGCTTGCGCGCGCGGTCCAGCATGATCTTGGAGGCGCGAAATTGGTCGCGCCGGTGGACCAGCGTGACCTTGGTGGCAAAGCGGCTCAGAAACAATGCTTCTTCCATGGCGGAGTCGCCGCCGCCGATCACGGTGATGGGCTTGCCTTTGAAGAAAAAACCATCACACGTGGCGCACGACGATACGCCGTGTCCGATCAGCGCCTGTTCGTTGGGCAGTCCCAGCCACCGCGCGGATGCGCCGCTGGCGATAATCAACGTGCGCGCAAATATGGTTTGGCCGCCGCCAAATTCCAGCTTGAAAGGACGCTCGCTAAAGTCGGCTTTCACCAGATGTCCGCGCATGTACTCGGCGCCAAAGCGCTCCGCCTGCCTGCGCATGTTGTCAATCAATTCCGGCCCCTGGATGCCTTCAGGGAATCCGGGAAAGTTCTCCACCAGCGTGGTCAGTGAGAGCTGGCCGCCGGGGTGATGGCCGTCAATCACCAAAGGCTTCAGTCCGGCCCGCGCCGCGTAAATGGCCGCAGTCAGGCCGGCGCAACCGGTCCCCAGAATTACTGTGTCGCGAATGGAATTTTCCATGGCATCCATTAGATTCATGACCTTCAATTTAGTTTCAGCGCTTAGTGGCCTTCTGTTTACCCTTGGGCGCGCCGGGTGTTTTGGCGGGCTGCGGGTTGAGCCAGGCAATATCGGAACGGAACGCAGTACGCAATCCCAGCGCCGCGCGGTATTGCGCCATAATGTCGGACGCCTGGCGGAACATGGGATCATAGGCGCTCTGATCAACCTCCTGGCAGCGGGCCAGCACGGCGGAGCTTTTGTTCAGGCGCTCAATCCGCACGCGCGAGGTTGGCGTATCCACCTGCAGCACTGCCAGCGGCGCAGCGGACCCCGCGGTTACGCGGTTTTCCATCACTACTTCAAGAAAATCCTTGGCGTCGCGCGGACGCAGCACCAGGATCTCAATGGTATTGGTGGCGTCCGTGCTCATGGAGTATTGCGCGGT
>DATBCN010000624.1:0-8093 GCA_036270475.1 Candidatus Angelobacter sp.
TTGCGAAAGACAAAGATCGTACTGGCGGCGACCATATAGAAGAGCCATTCGGCAAAAATCGCCAGCGCCGTCAAATCACGGAAAGCGCCGCCGACCAGCAGCAGGACAATCGCCATGGCTGCCTGGACCACGATCGCCAGCGCCGGCGTGTGAAAGCGCGGATGCACTTCGCCAAGCTGCCTGAAGAAGTATCCGTCACGCGCCATGGCAAATGGCACGCGTCCGCCACTCATAATAGTTCCATTTAAAGTTACGAACATGGAAAACGCCATACCCGCGGAAACCAGCGCCGCACCCAATGCCCCAATAGCTATCTGCGTCGCCAGCGACGCAGGAACTTTTGCCCCGGCAATGGAGCTGGCCGGAACCACATATTGTACGGCGGCGTTGATGCCCATATAAAGCACTGCCACCAGCGCAACTCCGGCGATAAGTGCGATGGGAATATTGCGTCCGGGATTGCTGATCTCGCCGCTCACCATGTTGAGGTCATTCCAGCCGTCATAGGCCCAGAGCGCGGCCACCAGCGCGGCCATGAATCCGGCCATGCCGCCTTTTGCGCCAAGAAACGTAGTGTGAAAGTTGCCCCAGCTTCCCGCGCTGGCAGCAAACCCAATAAAGATGATGGCCACGATCATTCCGACTTTCAGCGCGGTAAACACCAGTTGAAAGCTGCCGGCTTTTCTCACGCCAACATAGTTCAGCGCGGAAATCAGGATGGTTGCGGCGATTGCCACCATGGTCCCGTTCGTGATCGACAGAGTCTTCGCGCCCATATGCAGAGAGAAAATCTGGCCGGCCAGAAAACTGAGGCTGGGAAACGTGCCGAGAACGTCCACGATGCCGGTGGTCACTGAAGCGATGGATGCGGGCTTGGCGATGAGAAACCACGTCCACGCATAAAGAAATGCGGGGAGCGGCCCGTAGGCGTCGCGGATGTAGACATATTCGCCCCCAGCCCAGGGCTTGATGGCGCCGAGTTCGGCATAGGTCAGTGCGCCTGCAAATGAAAGCACTCCGCCGACAATCCAGACCAGATAAACCAGTCCCGCGGAGCCAACGTCTTTCATCATCTCGCCCGGTACGCGAAAGATGCCGCTGCCGATGATGGTCCCGGCCACAATCGCCACAGCATGCCAGACATTCAACTCGCGCAATAGATCAGGCGCTTGTTTGGGCGCGGTCTGCATCCGTATCGGCCTCCAGAAGACTTGCCAGATATCCCACAACAAAAGTCGTGATCGAACCAAACGTCACGTACCAGGTCCAGGCAATGTGCGTCCATCCCCAGATATAAATGTTCAGGGCCAGTCCGCAGAGCATACCAATAATCGCGCCATTCTGTTTGGCGCGTTTCGTTACCAGTCCCAGCAAAAACACTCCCAGCAGCCCGCCATAGGCCAGGGAAGCGATGGTAAGGCCCTTTTCCAGCACGTTGCCGCCATAGCGCGACGCCAACGCCAGCGCAAAGAGCACCACGCCCCATCCGACCGTGGCAATGCGCGAAAGCGCGAGCCGCTTGCCGTCTGCTGTTTCCGGCTTCCAGCGCAGATAAAAGTCGATCATGGTGGTGGACGACAGCGAGTTGAGCGCCGCGCTCAGGTTTGACATGGCTGCTGCAAGTATTGCGGCAATCAGCAGTCCGGAAATTCCGCGCGGCATTTGCCGCACAATGAACGTGGGGAAAACATAGTCGTTGGTGATGAAGCGCGCGCCGGTAGGAAACATGCCGTAGAAGACCCAGAGTCCCGCGCCTACCAGAAGAAACAGAGTGAATTGAATCAGGATGACGCCGCCGCTGAACAACAGGGCCGTCCGGGAATCACGCTGATTACGGGCCACGAGCAGCCGCTGGACCATCAACTGGTCAGTGCCGTGCGTGGCGGTATTCAGAAACATGCCGCCGATCAGTCCGGCCCAAAAGGTGTACGTCGAGTGAATGTTGAATGAAAAGTTCAATACTTGCAGCTTGCCTGCTTCCGCGGCAATAGAATGGATGGCCGGCCATCCGCCGGGGACGAGATGAAGTAAAGTTACAAAACCAACAATCGTCCCGCCCACATAGATGGCGAGCTGCACTACATCCGTCCAGATTACGGCAGCCATGCCGCCTTCAAAGGTGTAAATTAACGTGAGCGCCATCACAATCGCCACGGACGCAACGCCGCCCGTTCCCAGGGCAATGCTGATCACAATGGCTACGGCCCACACGCGCACGCCTTCAGCAGCGGCCCGTGTGGCCAGAAAGACGCCGGCGGTAATGCGGTGTAACTTTTTCCCGAACCTGCGGTCTATCAACTGATAGGCTGTGAACATTTCGCCGCGAAAGTATTGTGGAATAAAAATCAGGCCCACCACGATGCGGCCGAGAAGATAGCCGAAGACAATTTGCAGAAAGCCGAAGTTGCCGCCGTAGGCGATGCCTGGCGTGCCAATGACCGTGAGCGTGCTGGTTTCCGCGCCGACAATGGAGAGCGCAATGGCCCACCAGGGGATGTTGCGGCCGGCCAAAAAATAATCGCGCAGCGACCTTTGGGACTTACGGAACCTGAGTCCAAAAAAAGTGATACTAATCAGATATACAGCGATAATGACCAGGTCTACAATTTGCAGTCGCATGAAGGAGTTTTGTCTGCCAAGCCATTATTCGGGAAAAACGGTTGAAAGCAAAAATAAAAGTTGCGGGAAGTTGAAATAAAGTCCAATCATGCCACTGTACCTGGGAATCGATGCGGGCGGCACCAAGACAGACTGCGCTGTAAGCAACGGCGCGGAGCTGCTGGGCCAGGCGACCGGGGCCAGTTGCAAACTGGCGCGCGTGGGTAAAGACCGTGGCCGTGAAAATCTGCAGTCCGTAATCCGCCAGGCATGTGAAGCTGCGGGTATTGCCGTCCAAAGCGTGCAGCATGTCTGCATTGGAATGGCCGGCGCTTCGCTGGCGGAGGCCGTGCATTGGGCTCAGCAGACCATCCGCGAGCTTATGCCGGAGGCCACCATTTACGTTGCCGGCGACCATGTGATTGCGCATCGCGCCGCGTTTGGCACATCGCCTGGCGTGCTGGTGATATCCGGCACCGGGTCCATCGCCTTTGGGCGCAACCAGGGCGGAGAAACCGCCCGCGCCGGCGGCTGGGGACCCAACGTTTCTGACGAAGGCTCGGCCTTCTGGGTAGGCCGGGAAGCTGTTACAGAAGCGCTGCATGCTTTCGATTTCGGCAAAAGCAACGGCCTGCTGGCCACAATTGCCGATTGCTGGAAAGTTGCGCCGGAAGAGGTGATTCGTCTGGCGAATGCCTCTGAGCCACGATTTCCTGAACTGGCTGGCCCGGTGATTGAAGCTGCTGAAAAAGGTGATGCCAGCGCACGCATCATTGCTGAACGCGCGGGTAGAGCACTGGCCGGGCTGGCCAGCGCGGTCATCCAGCGGCTGTGGCCCGCTGGAGGCATTGTTTCCGTAGCGCTGGCGGGCGGTGTGCTGCAAGGCTCGCCGCTGGTGCGCCAGTCATTCAAAGACTCCATGAAGGTTGAGCAACCACAAGCGGCTGTGAGCTTTGCCTACGTGCGTCCCGTCCTGGGCGCTCTGGAAATTGCCGCGCAGCGCGGAGTCAGGCGATGAACGAGGCGTCTTCCCACGAGAGCGAAGGCCCGCAGGAAGCCCCGGAGCAGCCTGAGCCGCCAAGGGTCCGCAGCGAAACCAGAAAAACAACGCTGCCTGCCGACGCCGATCTTAAACGGCTGGTCCATGATTCTTCTCCGGAAACTCTCACCGCCGTTGCCGCGGATCCGCGCCTTACGGAAGACCTGGCGTTGGCGTTGCTGAATCGTCGCGACCTGCCGCGTGAAGCGCTGGAAATGTTGAGCAAAAACGGCCAACTGGCGCGCCAGCGCAAAGTGCGCATGGGCATCATCATGCATTCGCGCACGCCCCGGCATGTCTCGGTGCCGGCCATCCGTCATCTGCATACTTTTGAGCTGATGCAGGTGGCGTTGCTGCCCGCCGTGCCGCCGGACGTGAAGCGCGCGGCGGAAGAGGTCCTGGTCAGCAAGCTGGCGAATATTTCTTCCGGCGAGCGTTCTACTCTTGCGCTACGAAGCTCTGGCCGCGTGGCCGCGGCGCTGCTGCTGGATAAAGAAGAGCGCATCATGAAGGCGGCATTGGCCAATCCACAGATGACGGAGATATTTATTGTGCGAGCATTAAAAGCTGAACACGGGACAGAGTTGCTGGCGCCGGTGGTCTCTCGCCACCAGAAATGGTCCTATCGTAATGACATAAAGGCCGCGCTGCTGGGCAACAAGCACACCCCTCCGGCAAGGATGATCCAACTGGCCGGCGAACTGCCCATTAATCTGGTGAAAGAAGCGTTGCGGAACGGAAGGCTTGGCTCACAGGCAAGGAATAGTCTGCTGGCAGTGCTGGAGAAGCGCGGAGCGAGGACATAGATCTTAAATTTAGAAATTCAAAATTTTAATTTTTCAAATCTTACGTGTACGCCTGATATCCATCATCCCGTCCGGGCACAATCAACTCGTCCAGCTTCAAAAATTCCTGCACCACTTCTTCATTGGACCGTTCCATCTCATGCACTGTTCCCACAAAAATGGCGCGTGCCTCATGCAGAAAGACGATGCGGTCGGCCAGCTTTTTGGCTAGGCGCATGTCATGTGTTACCACGATACTGGTGAGTTTTAGCTGGATTTTAAGTTTCTGGATCAGGTCGCCCAGAAGCTGTGCCATCAGAGGATCGACCATGGTTGTAGGCTCGTCGTAGAGAATGCATTCCGGCTGTGCGGAGAGCGCTCGGGCAATGGCCACGCTGCGCTTCATGCCGGTGGAGAGATCGGAAGGCAAAAGATCGCGCATGGCTTTTACGCCTACCATGTCCAGCAGGCCGTCCACAATCTGGTAAATCTGCTCTTCATCCAGATCATGGCGTTCGCGCAGGGGAAAGGCAACGTTCTCACCCACCGTCAGCGAGTCAAAGAGCGCGCCGTTCTGGAACACCATGGTTACTTTTTTGCGGATATGCTCCAGCTTTAGTTCCGCGTAATCCGTGATGTCTTCAAAGGCGACGATCACGCGGCCTGCATCAGGCTTAAGAAAACCCATGATGTGGTGGAGTGAAACGGATTTGCCCACGCCGCTGCGGCCCAAAATGCAAAGTGTTTCGCCGGGATACACCTGAAAGCTCACGTCTTCCAGCACCTTGTGGTCGCCAAACGCCTTATAGACGTTTTGGAATTCGACGTAAGGCAGGCGCTCGTGCGATGGCTGGTTAGGGCTGTGGCTCATGTGTCCTGGCCGGAGAAGCGGCGGCGGGCGCGCGCCAGATCGTCCGGGGTGTTTAGATTCTCGAACATATCGGCGGCGAAGGCAAACCGCCGCAGCTCTGCTTCCTTGATTACCAGCGTCCTGCCTTTGGGAAACAGCGGCACAATCTTGTAATTGCCCAGCCGTAAAGCCTGTTCCGCGATGGGCAGAAAATCGAGCGAGTACACCGTGCAGAGCGGCTGTGTGTAGTCGTCAATCTCAGGGGTGGTCACGGTCACACCAGCGGCCATGGCCCTCTCCGCCAAATAAGAGAGAAATCCCGGAGCAAGGAACGGTGTATCGACGGCGGTGATGAGGTTGAATTGCGTGTGCGAGCCGGCAAGCGCGGCGTGGATGCCGCCCAAGGGTCCACATCCGGGAAAAACATCTTCATACACCGGCGCCAGCGTGCCGTAAAGTTCATGGCTGCCCAGGATGGCCACGTCATGGCACACTTCACGCAGAGCAGCCAGCGCGTGCTCCAGCAGCGTGCGTCCATTCAGTGTTAGAGCGGCTTTGTCCTGGCCCATACGCGTGCTCTTGCCGCCGGCAAGGACAAATCCCGAGAGCTGGGAGTGGACCATCTTGCGGATGATTTTAGCGCGAATTCCGCGGTAGCCAGACCAGAAATACCGCAAAAGGCCGCGAAGGACGCAAAGGACATGCGAATTCCCTTTTGCGCCGCTCATGGCTCTGATGGGTTGTTTTTTCCTGGATTGCCTTACTGCACAGTAATGGCCCTGGACGCTTTGTAGACGTTGCCGTGGCTGTCCCATGCCTGGAAGATGAGGTTGTGCGTGCCCCTGGGCAGGCTCAGCGTGGCGTCAACATGGCTCGAACTGGCTTGATAGGCGCTTACGTTGTTCACATAGATACGCATGAATGTGATGGGATTGGCGGCCTTTGCGTCAGCAACGGCGTGTACCGCCGGACCGATGACAGTGTTGGAAGTCGGGGCAGAAATTGTGATGGCGCCAGATGAAGGCGCAGGTGAAGGTGTAGATGCTATGCCGTTGCCCTTGAAGAATTCGCGCATATCAGGTGCTGTGTTGGCGGCGCTGGGAAAGTTTGCCGTTGTGCCCATGGCTTCAAGCACCGTACGCAGAACGCTGGGATGATGGTAAGTGGCGGTCGATTTATAGCCGGCCTTTACCTGCGGGCCGATCATTGCCACCAGAATGCGGCCTCCGCACCCGGTCAGGACTGTCGCGCTGCAGCGATTGTCAGAACCCAGGTCGGCTTCGTCCGCCCAGATAATCAACAGGCCATCCCCACCTGGCTGGAAAGGCGCGCTGGTCAGCAGAGGGCCGATGGTGTTTTTCAGGAATTGGTCCGCCGTCCAAAAGCATGCGCCCAGATTGGCCCCGCAATTATGCATGTCGTTATTGCCGTCAGGGGTGATAAAGGCGAAATTCGGCAGGGTGCCGTTGGCAATATCTTTTGTCAGCTCGGTCGTGGAAACATGGTTTTTGATCAGGCTGCTATTGGCCATCTCAGTGTAATAAGGCAGGGGCGCGTGACGTTTCATGTAAGCGCCAGAGTAGAGTCCGGTATATCCGGCATACGGTAAAGTCTGGGCATAGGACTTGAACGTCATGCCGCTGGTGAGCAGGTGGCGTTCGATGTTGTCCACGTTGAAAACCGCCAGGGTCTCGTTATTGTGCGTCAGGTATTGGCCGGAGGTCAGGATCAGGTAGTTTTCCAATGATCCATGCATGTTGGAGTAGAACTGCGTTGCCACGGCGCCCCTGGCCAGCAGGCTGTTTAGATAAGGCATGGAAGCGCTGCCGACAATCCGTTCATAGCTGCGGTTCTCTTCCGCCACTATGTACACATGTTTTGAGCGGGGGACCTGGGCCAATGCGGACACACCGGCAAGCAACGCCAGCACCATAATCAACTTTCCTGCGATGGATGTTACCTGTGAGCGGTTCATGGCCCTGAACTATGAGGGCACCGCACCGGGGAAGGAATCAGTGAGGACTCTTAGGGTCTTTCAGGGCGTTACCCGACACTGACCAAGCAGAGTAGCTGGATTTACCCATGATTTGCGAGTTAACACATTGCCGGGACAAGAGATAGTCGAAACTTAAGGCGTGTAGTAAGAGGTACTAAGGCCCGTTATCTCTTTGGGACCAGAGGGACACAAGGAGAGACTTACCTTAGAAAAATTCCAGCATCGCAGAAGGAAATTGTTAACTGATTTCCAGCCCGATGATCCTGCCAAACCCGTCCACTTCCAGGCTGCCTTTGCCCTGCAACACGGAGTCTCCACTCAGTTCCGGGACGGTAACAAAGACCCGTTCTTCCACGATGCTGGCAGAGTGAGTCCGGCTGAGAAATTCAAGTGACCGGCGGCCACGGCAAGGCTGAGGGATGCTGAAGGCCAGGTCGGCCAGCTCGCCGGTTTCAGTTACTGACAGAGCCACGTCGACGGGGTGGCGTTTCTCCGCGCCGCGCTCCTCGTCCGTGGGATCAAGCGATGGCTTGAACGACACGTAGTAATGGAAACGGTCTTTTTCCGGATTGTAGACGCCACGCGCAACTCGCAGGGACATAAAAGGGGAACAAATTTTTTATCACATTTCGCCTGAAATCTCGAACCGATGTCCCGCAGAAAACCAGAAAAAACCTTGAAACACGGAGGAAAAGAGGTAGCTGAGGGTGGGCGGTAGCTTAAGAATCCGGATCGCCTGTTCAGTGGGAATTTGCGGCCCTTGCGCCGCTATGACTCTTTTTTGGGGTAATAGGGATCTCTCGCTCCGCTCGAGATTTCAGAGAA
>DATBCN010000625.1:0-2254 GCA_036270475.1 Candidatus Angelobacter sp.
GCTATCGATCACCGGCAGCAGCGCGCGGGCGGCGTCAGAAACAGCAAAGTCGCGGAAATCGGCATTCTCTTTGGCCGCGCGCTTGCGATAGTTGTCAAACTCAGCTTGCAGCCGCGCCAGCCGGTCAAACAAATCCGTGCGCTCGGCGCGCAGCTTCTGTAATTCGCTCTCCGCGCCCGTTCCCGCGGTGGCCTGGGAATCAACGGCAGAAGCGTTCTTCTCCTCAAACCCGTCAGCCGGGTCAGCGACGGGTAGTTCATGCTCTAGGACCTGGCCCTCATGTTCGTCTTTCAAACGCCCGTCTTTCAATGGCCGGTCTTTCAACTGCTCCGCTTTCAACTTTTCTTCCCTCAATTTCTCATCTTTTAGATGCTCGTCGTTTAACTTGTCGTCAAGGCCCGCATCAGCCCTTCCGTTACCCTTGCTCATTCCTGCACCTGGTCTTTTGATTGGGATCTTCACGTGTTCTCATTCAGCAGCTTGTCAAAAAGCTGCGCGATGTAGGAAACCGCCGTGATGGTGTGTTGGTAATCCATGCGGGTCGGACCAATTACCGCCAGAGATCCGCGCATCTCCTCACCCACCCTGGCCGGCGCGCCGATCAAAACAAAGTTCCGCATCTCCGGCACTGCTTCCTCCAGCCCGATAACAACCCGCACCGCTTCCTGCCGCGTGTCCAGATAGGCGGAGAGCAGATCAGCAACGCGTTCCTTCTCTTCCAGGGTCTTTACTAGGTCGCGCAGACGCGCGCGGTCCTGGTCATTCCCCACAAGATTGGCCACGCCTTCTACAAAGATGTTCTTGGCCGGCTCTTCGGCTGCCAGGGCGCCGCCCTTTTCCAACTCGTCCAGGCTTTTCATCAGACGGTCATATTCGCTGCGTTCCTGTTCAATGCGGCGGCGCAACTCGGTCTTTACGCTGCTGATGATCCAGCCCCGGAAATTCTCATTGATATAGTTCGCGGCGGTATTCAGGTCGCTCTGGTCCAGGTCGCGCTCCAGCCGCATCATGCGGTCATGGACGACGCCTGCCTTCGTCACCACCACGGCCAGAACTCTATTATTTGCCTGGCGGGAGAAGTAAACGTGTTCCAGGGCGTTCTTCGGTCCGGCGTTCCCGATTGCCACCCCAACTCCGCTGGAAACCAGCGAGAGCACGTGCGATGTCCGCTCCAGAAACTCCTGAACATCGACTGTGCCCTGTAATGTGTCTGAAATCAACGTCTGATCAGCCGGCGAGATCGTCGCCTGGCCGGAAATCTGATCAACGTAATACCGGTAAGCCTGGGAAGTTGGCACCCGCCCAGCCGACGTATGTGGCTGTTCCAGAAAACCGCTGTCCGAGAGGTCCGCCATCACATTGCGGATCGTTGCCGGACTGAGCCCATCCTTATTGTGACGGGAAAGCGTGCGTGATCCCACCGGCTCACCGGTGGAGATATAGGTTTCCACGATGGCAGTGAGAATTTCCCGTTCACGCGGGCCGATATGTCCTGGGTTTTGCATGCTGCAGACTTACCAAGAGCCTTGTTTACAATAACTTGACAGGAATTTTCCGAACTCCTGCTGGTTAGATTTTAGAGATATTAGTGAGGTATTGTCAAGATAGCACTTGGGCAGGAAGAGTGCTAAAGATGCAGCCTTTAGCCAGTAGCTCTTGGCTTTTAGCTTCTCTGGAATAGCGAAGCACCAAAGCAGCCTAGATCATCCACCGTAATCGCGTTGGTGAAAAGAATATGATGGCCCGGCTCAAGCCTGCCGTAACAGGAAAGCTCCCGCTAAAGGCCAATGGCTAAGAGCCAATAGCTGCGAGCAACCGCCAGTCCTACTGTATCTGAATCACATCTCCCGGCGCACTGCTGCTCTTTACCTCTGCCAGACGCATCAGCACACGCTTGGCAAAATCATAGAGAGGCTTGGCATGGGGATCATTTTCACCCGCCAGGGCCGGCGGCTTGCCTGAATCTCCGCCTTTGCGGATATCTGGGTCCAACGCAATCGAACCCAGGAACGGTACGCCGAACTGCTGCGCCGTGCGCTCAACTCCGCCTTTGGAAAAGATATCAATCTCCTGATGGCAGTGCGGGCATAGAAAGTTGCTCATGTTCTCCACAAGCCCCAGCACGTCAACGCGCGCGGTGCGGAACATCTCAATGGCCTTGCGGCCATCCTGCAGTGAGACATCGGACGGCGTGGATACCACCACGGCGCCCGTAAGCGGCACAGTCTGAAATAGAGAAATCACCACGTCTCCC
>DATBCN010000626.1:0-1904 GCA_036270475.1 Candidatus Angelobacter sp.
GGGCACTTTGTGCCGAACATCACGATTGGCCCTCCGGTGGTGGCCAGCATAAGAAAAGTTACAAACCTGCCGCTGGATTGCCACCTGATGATCGAAAATCCTGACCAGTTCATACCGGCGTTTGTGGATGCGGGAGCGGACTGGATTTCTGTCCATCAGGAAGCGTGCGTGCATCTGAACCGGACGCTGGAGTTGATCCGCAGCCATGGAGCGAACCCGGGCGTGGTGATCAATCCGGCAACGCCGGTGGGGACGCTGGAAGAAGTACTGGACATGGTGCATCACGTCCTGGTGATGTCAGTGAATCCGGGTTTTGGCGGACAGAAATTTATTCCGTCGTCACTGGACAAGGTACGCAAGCTGGCGTTGATGCGGACGGCGCGCAACGCGAATTTCAGGATCGAGATTGACGGCGGCATGGCCCCAGACACGATTGGCGATGCGGTACGCGCCGGAGTGGAAGTGCTGGTTGCCGGCAACGCCGTTTTTGGCCAGGGAAATCCCAGGGAAAATACACAACGCCTGCTCAAACTGGCTACTGAAGCCACCCTGCAAAGGGCCTGACAGGCGGCAAAAATTTTGAGGTAGGTAAATGGTGCGAAAAATTCTTGTTTCTGCCGTTCTGGCTGGCTCCATGCTGGTGGTTGGCGGATGCCGTCATAAAACCCAGAACCCACTGGCCAATATTGATTCCAAACAGCCGGACAAAGGGCTGTTTGACCGCGGCATGGACTCGCTGAAGAAGGGCCGTTACCAGGAGGCGCGTACGCTGCTGGAAACGCTGATCAATACGTATCCTGATTCGGAGTACATTGCACGGGCCAAGTTGTCACTGGGCGATGCGTGGTATGCCGAAGGCGGCAAGGCCGCGTGGGACCAGGCCGAGGTGGAATACAAGGACTTCCAGACGTTTTTCCCGAATTTGCCGGAAGCATCAGAAGCGCAATTGAAGATTGCCAGCATGCACTACCGGATGATGGAAAAACCGGACCGCGATTTTGCCCAGGCGCAACGCGCGGCGGACGAATATAAGAACCTGATCCAACAGTATCCTGACAGCCCGCTGGCGCCGCAGGCGAAACAAAAATTGCGCGAGGTGCAGGAAGTGCTGGCTGAACGGCAGTATCGCATTGCCCATTTCTACTATTTGCGCGACAACCTGGCGGCGTCGCAAGCGCGGCTGGAATCGTTGGCGGAGTCGTATCCGCTCTATTCCGGCGTGGACGAAGCGCTGTTTGAGCTGGGCAGCCTGTATGAGAAAGAAGTCGCCAGCATCAAGAAGCAGAAGATCCCTGAAGCGACAAAAGAAAAAATGGTGGCGCAGTTTGAAAGGAAGGCGATTGACGCTTATAGCAAGATCATTACCCGTTATCCGGCCACGGACCGCGTGCCTGACGCCAAGCGGCGGCTGACCGCGCTAAAGGCGCCAGTTCCGGAACCTACTCCGGAAGCGATAGCGGAGAGCAAAGCGGAAGAAGCCAGCCGCGAAAAGCTGAAGCTAGTGGCCAAGGTGACGGGCAATTTCAAGAAGCGGCCAAACGTTGCGCCGGCATCCAAGGTGGGCGAACCGAACCTGAGTGATGAGACGGTCAAAAGCGCCCCGGCCATGGTGAACGACCTGACAAACCAGATCAACGGCGTGCAGCCGAGCCAGAACATTGGCGTGCAGGCGGTGGGCACGGGCACGGGAACGCCGGGCGCGAATGAAGCCGCGCCGGGCAGCCAGAAGGCAGCACCCGCCACTGAAGGCACAGCGCCAGCACCGGCACCGGCGCAGGTGAATGAAATCCAGAAATCGGGCACGGGGACGCAGTCCGCCACAGCAGGAAAGACGACAGACAAAGCGGCCCCGGCAGACCCCAAACAGGAATCAAGCAGTAAGAAAAAAGGCAAGAAGGGACTGC
>DATBCN010000627.1:0-1873 GCA_036270475.1 Candidatus Angelobacter sp.
ATACTTGGATTTTTGCGGAAGGAAAGCCCTTTCGCCCTCCCCTGCCCTTCTGAAGGCAGAATGGAGAATGCAGAGTGGAGAATCCTCGTATCTCAATCCTAAAGGGATTGCGTCCTCCAGCCCAGACATCTGAGGTATTCCGTCAATGGATTTTTCATTTTTTTATTCACTGGCTTTAGCGGGTTGGGCTGTGTTGGCGGAGAGGGCCTTGGTGTGCCTTTTTTGGAGCGTGGCCTCGTAGCGGGCCTCATCATAGGGCTGGCGCTGTTGCCACATGCGCCAGACGATGCGTTGCCATTTGTTGGCGAGTTTTCGGATCGCTTCGTGATGGCCCATTTTCTTTCTGAGTTGCTCGTAACACCGGGCCGACCAGGCCGAAAAGTGGATCGACGCCTTGGCAAACTCATGCCAGCTCTGACGCAAGAATTTGGGGCAACTCCAGCGGATATGAATCCATTGCTGGGTCTTGCCGCTCTTTTCGGTCACCGGGGCAATGCCGGTGTAACAGCTCAGCGCCACGGCCTTGGGGAAGCGGTTGCGGTCGGTTCCCAGGCAAGTCAACAGACGTGGAGCCAGGACCGCTCCGGCTCCAGGCAAGCTATCGAAAATAGGTGCATCCGGATGGGCCGCGAAGAGCTGAGCAATCTGTTGGTCGTATTGGTCAAGAAAGGGGCGCAGGGCTGCCAATTGGCCCACCAGAGTTTGAATGGCCAGGCTGTGGGCGGCCAGCAAGGCGGCGTCCTGGGTCAGGGCCACGGCGTTGGCAACCAGATTGAGCCGCTCGGTGATGAGGGTTTCGGAGCGGCTGTTGTGAGCGTAGTAGAAGCGGCGCAGTTGGGCCGGTTTGACTTTTTTGGCAGCCTGCAAGGTAGGCCACTTTTTGAGAAAGGCGATGGCCATGGGGCTGGCCAGATCCTCGCCCACCAGCGTGCAGGCCTGCGGGAAAATACCTTTCAGATGAGCCAGCAGTTGGTTGGTCAAGCAGGTGCGGTGATCCACGAAGTGGCGTCGCTGCTCGTTGAGCAGAGCCAATTGGCGGGTTTGGACCGTGTCAGGCTGCCAGCGGCGCAGATGGTCGCGATGTTTGGAGAGCAGCTCCAGGAGCAGGTCCGCGTCGAGGGGATCGTCTTTGGAGCGACTGGGGTGAAGGGCTTCCCGAAAACGAGCCAGGCTTTTGGGGTTGACCGGATACAGGACCAGATGTTCGTACTGACTGAGTCCAGCCAGGAGGGCGCCGCGCGCCTGTTCGAGGGCGACGGCAATTTTGCCGTTAGGGAACCGTGCGCGCAGGGTGTTGGCCCAGTCAGCCAGAGCTTCCGGAGTTTGTTCCAGAGTGGCACGCTCGACGGCGGCGCTGCCGGCGACACAGAGACTCAGAGCGTGTTCCTCATCTCCCCAGTCCAGACCAACGAAGGCGGCATAGTCCGCGCAGGGCGGCGGCGCGGTGGTAGTGTTTTGTTCATTCATAATTTATGGTTGTATGCGTTTAATGTTGCGGGCACGCTGGCTTGGACTCAGCGAAGGCCTTATAGCGAGACATTGGAGTGTCGGCATCTGAGTATTCGTTTTGAGTCCAAGCGCCGCGCTGGAGCGAAACTCTGGGCTAACTCGTCAAGCGAGACGGGTTGCGTATTCGTCATCCAGCGCGGCGTGACCGCGAGCCTTTTGGGCCTGCGGCAAAGTTGTTCACAAAAGTCTTGGGCGCGCAGCGCAAAGTTATTCACAATCGGCTGCGGGGAGAGTTGGCGGGGGCTCTCCTCGCCGATTATGAATAACTTTGGACCGACTATAAGGGTTGCGAGGAACGAGCTACCCTGGGTCTGAATTGCGGCGAGGACCCAACCCTGAAAGGGTTGCGGCCCGGTCTCTCAGG
>DATBCN010000628.1:0-16821 GCA_036270475.1 Candidatus Angelobacter sp.
GATTTTGTAAGCGCGATTGGCGTCCACCACAATCTCTTCCGCGTAAGCGCCCGTTCCTGTGAGCGCCATCACGCGATCACCCGCCAGGAGCGCAGTCACACCTGTTCCAACTTCCGTCACACTGCCTGCAGCTTCCATGCCGGGCGTGAAAGGGAAGGCTGGCTTCTCCTGATACTGCCCGGAGATGAGAAGCAGATCGGCAAAATTGATGCCCGCTGCCTGGACAGCTATTCGCACTGCCCCGGCTTTGATCGGGGGTGAAGCTACTTCTTCCACCACCAGTTTCTCTGGCCCAGCCCACTCTTTGCACAGCACTGCGCGCATGCGGTCTCCTTTTTTTGCGAAGCGACATTGTACCGGGAAGAATGAAGTGGCGTCCCTGACGCTGCATTCTTTGGCCGAGTGGCGGCTTATCTTTTAAGCTGCATCTGTACGCCGCACCAGCAGTATGGTCTGGTCGTCCACTTGTTTGCCCCGTGCCAGCGCCCGATTGCGCAACTCTGAGCCAATCTCTTCCAGCGGATTGGCTGCCGCCTGCAACAAAACTTCCTTGAGGGGTTCCATGCCAAGTTCCAGTCCGCTGAGATCAGCAGCTTCTGTAAGTCCGTCAGTCAAAATGGCCAGTACATCGCCATGTTCGCAGTCGATTTGAGCATCGTCGAACTGTGCGTCCGCCATAATGGCCAGCGGCAGGTTTGAAACCACGCGCTCCTCCACGGTCCGCAGCCGTTTGTGATAGTGCAGGATGGGTAAATGTCCCGCCAGTGCAAACCGTAGATTGCCGTCGCCGGAACCCGTTACGCAGGCAAACGTCACAAAGACGTTCGGTGCTGAAACCGACAGCAACACGCGGTTGAGATCAAAAAGAAAACCGGAAAGCCCGTTCCCATTTACTGATCCCATTCGGGCGGCGCTCTTTACCATGGCCATAATCATTCCTGCCGGCACGCCGTGGCCGGAAACATCAGCCACATATGCGGTCCACTCATTGCCGTGTTCGGTCAGGTCCACCAGATCCCCACCGATCTGGCCACTGGGCACCGATGCGCCATAGAATTCAAACTCTCCAATACGCTGGGAAACCCGGGGCACCAGCGCTTGGTGGACTTCCGCCGCCAGGCGTACCTCTGCCAGCGCCACAAAGATGCGCATCCCCTCTTTGCGAATGAAACCCGCCATCAGCGAATATCCAATCACAATGGCGAACATGCCAAAGACGCCTTCTATCATGAGCCTGTGCAGCACTGCTTCCCGGCTGAATTCTATCTGGCTGAAATCGGGAAGGTAGCGCCTCATCAGCGTCCCCATCAACACAAAAAATCCAAACTGGATGGGCGCCAGGACCGCCATTAACCAGATGACACGGCGAAAACCAGCAAAGGCCCACACCGTGGAAAACGCGCCGGAAATCACCGCCATGGCAATGGCCCAGGGCACATAAACCCACGTCCGGTTGGTAAAGCCCACCACCAGGCCAAAAGACGTAAACAGGAAAAAAATTCCCGCCAACAACAAAACATTGCTGGCCGGCGGAACGGTCTTCCAATATCTGGCGGATTGTTCCCACTTGGACGGTCGGGACATATTTCAGTTTAGCCAAACCAAGTGTATCGCGTCCTAGGCGAGGAAACGTGAGGCTTCACAGCTTGAGCTTGCTGAAGCTTCAGTTCTGCGGCAGCCCGCCGTTCCTCAGTTGCACACGGATACTGATCGTCGCCAGCGTTTTGCCATCGCTTTGAGCCGTGCATTCAATCTCCTGCGGCCCTTTGATCTCCGCCTTCGGCGCGTCCAGCAGTACTTGCCAGTAGTAGTCCGATTGCGGCGCCAGAGACAGGGTGCCCGCCCCAGTTTGCGTGGTCCATCCATCCGGCAGCTTCACCGAAATAGTAATGACGTTGGCCGCGTCTGTGTGATTGTGTATCTCCAACGGTATGGTTAGGGTCGTGCCGCGCTTAATCGCGATTTCCGGTCCAGCAGGTTTGGGCAATTTGCTCAGACCATGTGCGCGCCAGAACTTATGATAGAACCCCCACGGTCCGCCTAACTCCACGGAAAACGCTGCTGGTTGTTCATAGGCTTCTCTTGCCACAGGCACAAATGGGATACGTCCCGGCGTGATGCCTTCAAACACATCTCCAATTACGCTCCCCGAAACATGAGATTTACCAAATACGAAACTGCCCTCGCCACCCCAATTTTTCTCCTGCTCCGCAACCTGCTTTTCATCCATCTTCTTCAGGCCTTCAATATAGCTGCGATATTGCGTCAAGTGATATTTGAAGGTCTCAAACCCCGCGCGCCAGTACGGTATTTTCAACACCGGAGAAATACCGTTTGTCTGGTAAGTAGGTCCGGTGTTTTTGAAAATGTCGTCAGCCGCATCGGGAAAGTAGTAGAGCTTTTTCGGCTGCCAGGGTTGCAAACCGTCCAGCAGCGTCTCGTTCACTTTCGCCGGTCCGGCAAGTTGCGCCGGAAAAACCGCAGGGTCGCCTGCCATATCAAATGCTTCCGTGGCCAGCACGCCCGCTGCCTGATGGTCGCCATGGTTCTCGCCGAAGAAAAATCCCGGCATCCAGGTCAGAATCACCTCCGGACGAGTCAGCCGCACCATGCGGACCAGCTCTTCCTGCACCTGCCCGTTGCCCCAGTTCGCCAGCGATTGCAATACATTCTGGCTCGGCGTATCACGCCCGCTCAGGAACCATACATTATTGATGCCCACGCTCTCCAGCGCGTGCCGCAGCTCAATCTCACGCACCGCACCCAGTGAACGCGCGCGCTCCGGCCCCATATTGTTGTGGCCGGCCTCGCCGCGTGTGGTATAGATCACCGCCACCCGTTTGTGCTGGTCTATCTGTTGAACAAGATAAGAAATCGCACTCGTTTCATCATCCGGATGGGCCACTACCAGCAGAATGTCAACCTTAAGGCGATCATCCGGCTTGAGCAGCGGCGGTGTGGGCGATGGACTCTGGGCCTGTACCAAAGCGATCGCGAGAGACTGAAACAACAGTGCCAACAAGCGAGAAATCTTCATGAATTCCTTTGGCTAAACCTATTATTGACTTAACTGAAGACTCAATTGTGGGCCGCGTGGATTCAAATTATCGGGCACAACCTTCCAGCAATTTGTTTTTGTAGTCCGGTCGATTGCGTTAAGAAGACGCTCTTCTGCCATGGGCTGGCAAGCCAGGGCTAAGAGCTAAAGGCCCAATTGCTAACTGCGGACCTGCACCACTACCTTCCCGCGCACGTGCGCTGTCTCGCTCAATCGGTGTGCATCCGCAATCTGCTCCAATGGAAAAACCTTGTCAATCACCGGACGGATCTTGCCCGCCTCAATCAGTGCGGTGATCTTTTCCAGATCGCCGCCACGAGGTTTGACCCGTGTCATCAGCAATCGTTTGCCGGTTAGCAAAGCACGCATATTCCCCGCGGCCATCCCGGCGATTGCCGTAGAAAAGAACTTAAGCTTACTCGCCGGCTCTTGCGGAATCGGCACAGTCAAAGTGACCAGCCGGCCTCCGAATCTTAGTCTTCGCAGCGAATCGGCCCACACACTTTTACCTACACCATCCAGCGCCAGATCAAATTTCTGGTGATTGCTACCGGTTGAGTCTCGCGTGTAATCAATCGGTTCATCTGCGCCCAGCTCGCGTAGTAAATCCTGGTTCCGGGTGCTGGCAGTGGCGGCAACATAAGCGCCAAATGCCTTCGCTATCTGTATGGCCATCACACCCACACCGCCTGCTCCGGCCTGAATCAATGCTCGCTGCCCCGGCTTGAGTTTCCCCTGATTCAGGAGCGCCTGCCATGCGGTAAGCGCCGTAGCCGGAACGGCAGCAGCTTCTTCATGGCGCAGGTTCTTTGGTTTTGCCGCCAGTGATTTTTCCGGGACCGCGGCAAACTCAGCGTACGTACCCCGGAACGTCTTGCCGACATAGCCGTCTTTATATCCGTAAACTTCGTCACCAGGCTTGAATAACGTAACGGACGGACCAACCTCAGTCACCACGCCGGAAAGATCGCAGCCCCAGATCACCGGAAAGACCATTGGACGCACAGCAGCCAGAAGTCCACGGCGAAACTTCCAATCCACCGGATTGATGCTGGTGGCGTACACCTGCACCAGGACGCCATTCGGTCCCACGCGCGGCAACGGTAGATTGCTCTCGATCTCCAAAACTTCCGGGCCACCGTATTGTCCGCACAGAACGGCTTTCATGGTTTCTGACATTGTAAGCAATCTGTCAGCAATCAGCGTTTACAGCCGCCCTTAGGCATGCGGCAGGGGCGCGAACACCTTTGAAACACGGAGGAAAGGAGGACACGAGGAAATTGGGGACTGAACAAATTTGGAAAATGTAGAGTTAATCAGGAAATGGATATTCCAAAAGCGACCGAATCACTCAGACTCCACTGCTACCTCTTTACCTTTGTGTTTCAAGTTCTTTAGTGTTCTAAATCGTAGCGCCTAAAGGCTGAATGCTGATTGCTGAACGCTGGTTGCTACCCAGTAAGTGCTAAACTGTTGGCCATCGCCATGGACTTCGATCAACTGATGCCATGACAGATGCCTCTATCCGCCGCGATCTGGCGCTGGTTTTCCGCAAGGACAAGGCGTTGAGCCGAGCTGCCTTGGCGTTTATCGATATTGCCGTAAGGATCAAACAGGCTGCATATGCCGCAGGCGCTCCGCAAACCGCTCTATAGCTCGATTGCCGTGTGAGTCCTGCCCCGCTAGGGGAGATGAGTCGTTGGCTTGACGCCCTCCGCATATGCACCATATCCAGTGCATATAAAAAAGCTAGAGGATTGCCCGCCAAGGTACTATTTTCGCCAAAAATTTACTGGAAATTTCTGTGTTCACCCGTCAGCATGTGTTATTTTTTTTCATTCACTAAAAAACAGGTTTTTGGAGGCAAGCAAATTGGGATTAAACATGGTGCCGAAGCGCATCTTCCTGACGAATGGAGTCGGAAAACACAGAGAAAGACTTACATCGTTTGAGTTGGCCCTCAGGGATGCGGGAATCGCGGCGCAGAATCTGGTCAGGGTTTCATCCATTTTTCCACCTCATTGCAAGCTGATCTCGCGCAAAGAGGGGGTCAAGTTCCTGCATCCGGGCGAAGTGACCTTTGCGGTGGTCGCGGAAAACTCCACGCGCGAACCACACCGCCTCACCGCCGCCAGCATCGGGCTGGCCATGCCGGCAGACCGCAGCACCTACGGTTACCTGAGTGAACACCACTCCTTTGGCGAAGCCGATGATGTTGCCGGCGAATACGCTGAGGAGTTGGCTGCGGAAATGCTCGCCACCACGCTCAACGTTGATTTCAATCCAGACACCTCGTGGGACGAGAAGAAAGAGATTTACCGCATCTCCAACAAGATCGTCCGCACCACCAACATCACCCAGAGCGGCGTTGGCGACAAACGCGGCCTCTGGACCACGGTGATTGCCTCAGCGATTCTGATTTTCGAATAGCCAATACCTCACCGAACTGGGGCTGAGCCACAGGTTTATGCCTGCGCGGCCCTTGATTGATCCAACCTGCACAACGGCTTCTACAAGCAGGCGTTGGATTCTGCTGCTCACGTACGTCCCTAGTCGTGAGTCAAAACCATGGCGTCCAAAACAAAGGGAGCGTTAGCTATGCGATATATCGCGCGTCATGATTTGAGGTCTTTAGTGGTCTTCCTGGTACTCACCGCTGGCGCAGCTGCGCAAATTCCCGACAAATTCACCAACCTCCAGGTTTTGCCCAAAGACATACCAAAAAGTGAATTGACGGGCATCATGCGGAATTTCGCCGGCGATCTCGGGGTCCGTTGCGGTTTCTGCCACGTCGGAGGCGATACCAACACGCTTCAGGGCGTGAACTTTGCCTCGGATGAGAGTGACAAGAAAAAGTCCGCGCGGATCATGATCCGCATGGTGCAATCCATCAATCAGGATCACCTGACCAGGTTAGGGGCAACGCCCTCGCCGCAGGTGGCATGCGTGACCTGTCACCGTGGCAACAGCGATCCTCGTACCATCGATGCCGTACTCGCCGCATCCATCAACAAAGATGGTCCCCAGGCAGCCGTCGCCCTTTACCGAAAACTTAAGGCAGAAAACTACGGCAACGGTAAGTATGACTTCACGGATATTCCCTTAAATAAGCTAGGCGAATCGCTTCTGGACGCCGACAAGGTCAAGGAAGCCACCCCGATTCTGGAGCTTGATGCGGAGTTGAATCCCAAATCCGAATGGGGACGCTATTTGCTCGGCGTGGCGCATGCCAGCAGCGGCGAGAAAGAAAGAGCCCGCGCAGATTTTCAAAAAGTCCTGGAAATGAATCCAAAGAACTCCGGAGCCAGGAAACGATTGGAAGCGCTGGATAAGCCCGCAAAATAATGGGTGGCCGCAGTAAGGCATGTTGTAGAAAGTTCCGATGCACCAATGAAACAAAGACCCCACAACTGAAGAAGCCCTCCTTCTTCCCAGTTGCAGGGTCTACGCGGTGCAGGGTTGGATCGCGGCTTACCCTGCTTTGTGATGCTTCACATGAGTGCTACCGGCAAAAGGCGCCGGCGCCGGCCGCGGTTCGCCCGGACCATGGTCCGCGTCAGAGTACTGGAACTGCACCGGTACTGTGTTTTGGCTGTGGGTGAGTTTCACTTCCTGGAATACTTGCGTCAGCGGATTGGCTTCGAAGACCGGGAAGTCGCCGCACTCTTCTCCCTGCGCGGAAGTCCAGCCTAGGAACTTGATGGCGTTTGGGCTGTTGCCTGCATTAATGGCGTCTTCAACATCCGGATCAGTCCTGGCTTCATTGAGTTCGTGATAAAAAGTGGCCACCACATTCTTCCAGGGCTTATCGAAAGCAGGAATGCCATTCACGGTGCCGTCGGTTAGCTGTTCAGAAAACACACCAACCGCATAATAAATGGTTTGGGCGGCTGAGCCGGTTCCCACATGGATGGAGCCATGGTAGCCTCCAAGTCCATGCTTTGAATCTTCTGCATCCTGCGGCGGAACAACTGACGCCAGGGCTTTCACCACGCCTTTTTCATCATGAGCAGTTTCTACGGTGGCGGATATCGCTCCGGTTGTGGGCGCAAGATCAGTGTTTAGCACGGTGCCGGAAGGCAACATGAAATTCAACACCGTAGACAGGAACTTAACGCCGTTCAACGTGCCTGTTTGAAAGAGCCGGCGGACAAGGTTTTCCACGTCGCCCTGGGAAACGGTGCTGGGCTTGGGGCCAGCCAGTATCTGCGACCCTTGAAATGTGCTGGTAATGAGGCCAGACGGATAGTATTGGCTCATTACGTTGTTCAGGTTCTTGTCGGACATTGCCGCCGCAAGACTGTCATTGATGGACTTGATGTCGCTCGCGTTCCATGCGGACGATCCACCGACAAAAAAATTCATGAAAATCAAATCAGCGATGGTATTGCCACCGTGGAAGATGAGGTCGTGCTTGGGTGTTGAAGGTATCCCCGGCGCCCGCACGGCAGGCATGGATACTCGCGAACGAATGCTCGCATCTGCTTTGCTGTTCCTGGCCACGAAAACGCGCATTGGCCTGACAAACGCATCCAGTTTTTCGGATGACATAAATACTCCTCCTAAACTACCATCACTTTAAGGAGACGTATTATCTCAGCAAATCCCTTTGCTGCATCTTCATCTTTTCTTTAGATTATTTTGAAATTTTTCGTCACCCGGGTCACTATCTATGTAGAGGCATCGTAAGGTATTTCAAAACTCCTACCCCGATGGGATCCCATTCAAAAACGAGGGGGCAATGCATTCAGTTCGTCAAATAGCTTGTAACTGCGGTTACGACAACAGGAGTTCTGTAATCGTTTCAGCGGAGTTCAACAATGCAAAGTTCTAAGATCGTCGCCTAGAGCGCACCAGTCTTTCCTGACTTTTTCATTACGCTTTTGGCATTTCTCCTCTGGATCGAAACAAAAAATCCCCCAGCCGCACGCTTGCGATCTGGGGGATCACTTGTTGATCTATGGGACGTGGACGGTCACGGTTGTTTTTGCCAGAGCGTCGTAGAGGTCAGCTCCAACGGCGGTTACCTGATGGTTCCCTGTGGCTGCGTTCACGGTGGCGTGCAACTGGTCGCTAAAAGCCTGGGTTTTTTTAACGCCGTCCACCCATAGTTCAATACGTTTCACGCCGGCGGAGGAGTTGCCGCTGGCACTGACGGAAATCTTGCCGGTGGTAGTGGTGGCAGAGCAAAACTTCACTGCAAGTGTCGCCGAACCCGGAGGCGGGCAGTTGGTGGCGGCGTTCTGGTTGAGCAAAACGCCAGTAAAGGCGGGCCCGCCCAGTGGACCGCCTGACGTCACGGCCAGATCCTGGCGCGAGTCAAGGCTGAGGTCGCGCGCAATCATCATGCGGTTGATTCCACCGAAGCCTGACACACTCTGATTCGTCGTGAACGTGCCGTCGCCCTTGCCGAGCGAGTATGACAAACTTCCATCATGCACGCTTGTACCTAGGAAAAGCAAGTCTTGGATGCCGTCGCCATTGATGTCGCTCACTGTAAGCGTGTGGCCAAAACCGCGGCTGCCGGGTACCTTGCCCTTGAGGGAGAACAAGCCGAAACCGTTGTTGAGATACACGTAGTCCGAGTTGGGGAAGTTCGTGTCGTTCACATTGTCGAAGGTCTCGATCGCGAGATCAGTCGTGGGATTGTTTTGAATGAAATGTCCCGCAGCCAAGCCGATAATGGATGAGGTGTTAGGCGGTGCGATGGTGGAATGCAAAGTAAATTGAACGCTTCCAGTGCCGTTAAAAGTGCTGGTGTTGTCATAGACCAGAACCTGGCTGTCCGTGGCGAGTGCCAGACCTGGCTTGTGGTCATGGACGAAATCATCGCTGGCCATGAGTCCGGGAAAGAACGGGGCTGCAGGCAACGCGATGCTGAGAGAATGGCTGAAGAGGGCATGGGCATCACTCTGATAGACATTCAAGGTGCAAGGGGCTTGCGACTGGCTGGCACATTCCACCGTCGCCAATTGCGTAAGACCGTCATTGAGGAAATCGCCGGCAACCATGGCCATGGGAACGCCGGTAAGCGGAAAAGACTCGGCGGTGAACGAGCCGTCACCCAGACCAAGAAGGACCGTCATGGTCTTATCCGAATTGGCCACTGCCAAACTCTGGTGTCCGGTGAGATTGAAAGTGCCGGTGACAATCTGGACGGGACCCGTACCGGTGTTGGTCTGGCTGCCGAGTGTGAACTGACCTGCGCCGGTATTGAGCAGGACCTGGACGGAACTGGTCTGGTTATCTATGACTGCGAGGTCAGGTTTGCCGTCGCCGTTGAAATCCCCGCTTACAACCGACACAGGGCGCGGACCGGTGTTGTAGGTCTGATTGCTAAAAGTCACGGTTGTTGGAGCTGTCTGGGCAAGCGCGCCGATTACGCCGGCGAGCAATAAGGACGATACTGCTATAAAACGAGTCATGCGTGTGGTACGCAACACGTTGCACTTTCCTTTGGGGGAACCAGGAGTGTGGGTGATTATCTGGGACAGGAGCTATTGCTGCATGCTGAATCAGATGCTCTGCTTTTCGGGGCGGATGCCAGCTCACAATCCAGGTGTTCTCTCTGCAGTTGTTTTTTTATGAGTTTTTTAAAGTCGTGGGGCACGGAACCCATGCAATGACTTGAGGAGCAAATCATTTCTCGGAGCGAGGCTCTTCGCGCTTGCAGGGCGGAGCACCTTACTTCGATTTAATATAGCCACTCGCTGTGAATATGGCTCACCAATAGGCATGATTTACTGTCCAACAGATTTCAGGCTGCTGTAAAATTGTTGGCTGTGAGAGCCTAGAACCAGCCGAAGGGCCGGCGAACTGGGACGGACGGGCATAGCTGGTCCACGATTCGAAGAGATTACGGGTAGCGGGTACACCCAGCCAATGGAGGATGGACATGCCATTCCTGCGCGAATTGAAAATTGCAGTGCGTTCGTTAGCACGCGCCCGAGCGTTGTGGACCACCGTGGCCGTCACTCTGGCCCTTGGTATTGGCGCAAATGCGGCCATCTTCAGCGTTGTGCGCGGCGTACTGCTGCGTCCATTGGCGAACCGGGACGAAGATCGCCTGCTTTATGTGCGGCAGAGCGCCCTGGGCATCGGCGTTGATAATTCCACTTTCTCGGTCCCGGAAATCAAGGACATCGGTGGCGGGCTGAAGACCATCACGAAGCTTGGGACTTTTTCAGCCGTCAACTTCACCGTCGTAGGACTAGGCGAGCCGCGAGAGATCCGCGCGGGCGTTGTGGATGGCGAATACTTTGACGTAATGGGACTGCGCCCGGTGTTGGGACGCCTGCTGAATCCCAGTGACGATGGCCCCAATGCCGCAGGCGCCGTCGTGCTGACATATCGGTTCTGGAGCAACTCCTTGCATTCCGATCGCAGCGTGCTTGGGAAAACGGTCAAGCTGGGAAGCCTTGAAGGCGCGCGTTCAGCAGTCATCGTCGGAATTTTGGAACCGTCGGTGCCATATCCCGTGGAAACCGAAATCATCGCAAACGTCGTTACCAGCCCGCATCACCTGTCAGCCACCATGGTGACCGGCCGTGAGCATCGCATGACGGAGGTGTTCGCGCGGCTTGCCCCCGGCGCAGAGCTCGATTCGGCAAAGGCGGAGCTTCGCACCGTATACTCCAGCATGGTGTCCGCCCACCCTGAGCAATATAAGCCCAACGACCATTACAGAATTGATGTGACGCGGATGCATGACCAGATCAATTCGCGGGCTAAGACCATCTTGTGGGTGCTGTTCGCTGCGTCGGGCCTGCTCTTCGTGATTGCCTGCTCAAACGTCGCCAACCTTGTTTTGGCGCGGACCGTACGCCGGGAGCCTGAATTGGCCATACGCGCGGCGCTGGGAGCCAGCACAGCCGCGTTCCGCCGTTCGCTTTTAGCGGAAGGGCTTGTGCTGTGCGGCAGTGGCGCGTTAGCAGGCGTGGCCATTGCAGCTCCCATGGTGGCCGTGCTGGCCCGTTACGCGTCACGCTTCTCAGTCCGGGCGCTCGATCTTACCGTCGATTTCAGCATGGTCTGGATTGGTGTTGGTCTGGCGTTGATCGCAGCCGTTTTCCTGGCCTTTGTTCCGCGGCTGCCCTCGCCGGATTCGTCGCGAGGATTTGGACTCGCAAGCAGTGGTGCTCGCGTTAGCGGCGGAAGCCGCCGGCGGCTGGGCATTTTTGCCGTTACACAAGTCACCGCTTCCTTTCTATTGCTTGCCGGAGCGGGCGCGCTGATAAAAACTCTGCTGGTGCTTGAAAAGACGCAGCCACCATTTGAAACGGCGCATGTGCTGGCGGTGAACCTGCCCGTGATGGCGGATGGGCGCACTCCGGAGCAAGTACACGATTTCTATCGTAAGGTGCAGCGCCAGATCAGCACGCTGCCGGGTGTCGCACACGTCTCAGCAGGTTTCAGCGTTCCGTGGCGTGATGCCCGGGAACAGAGCATCAGCTTCACTTTCTCTGTAGAAGGCGCGAAACGCGAGAATGGACAGGATGATCCGCGCGCGCGGTTCCGATCGGTATCACCCGGATTTTTCGAGACCCTGGGCGTGCCGATCCACGAAGGCCGCGACTTCAGGGACAGCGACCGCGACGGCGCGGAACGAGTGGTGATCATCAGCCAGAGTGTTGCGCAGCGCTTATTCCCAGGACGTGAAGCCGTTGATCGTCACTTGCAGTGGACGGATGGCGTAATGAAATTTATAGGAATCAGCACTGAGCCGCGGCGCATTATTGGCGTGGTGCCTGACGTTGATGATGAAAATATTATTCCTTCGCCGGCCATGACGGTCTATCAGCCGTCTGATCAAGAAGGGTGGAGCGGCCGCCTCTTTGTGCGCGCGCAGAACGATCCCTACGCCCTGGTTCCTGCTATCGCCCGCACGGTCCATGAGATGGCCGGAGACCAGCCCGTGGAGCGGGCCAGCACGCTCGAAGACGTACGCGCTGAAGTTCTCACGCCTGACCGTCTGAATGCCGTTGTGTTTGGCGGGTTCGCCACACTGGCGCTGTTGATTTCCGTGGTTGGAGTAGCCGGCGTGCTCGCCTTTTCCGTAAGTGGACGCACTCGCGAGTTCGGAATCCGATTGGCTCTGGGCGCCCAGCCGCGCAGCATACTTACCAAAGTGCTTTTGGAGGGTTTGGTCATCGCGAGCGTAGGAGTGGCCGCGGGTATTGTGGTTGGCTTTGCCTTCGCGCGCACCATTGGCAAGTATGTTGCCGAGGCGCAACTGCCAGGAGTATTGCCTTTGCTTGCGTCCGCCGCAGTAATCCTTGCTGCAGCAGTGATCGCGTCAGCCTTGCCTGCCCTTCGAGCAGCCAGAATAAACACGGTACAAGCCCTGCGCTCCGAGTAGATATGCATCTATCCGGAGCCGGGCACTGGTAAATCAAAAAAATACAAGCTTTCGTTCATCCACTGCACTTGGCATAATTCCCGCTTGCGTCTTTAATCATGGAGTTCTAGACTCATCCGTTTGCTTATGAGCCAATCTTTGTTGCCTATCCAAACCATTGCGGGGAAGCTGAAATTACCCGAATCGTACTTTGAACCCATTGGACGCCACGGCGCCAAGCTGAACCTTGGCATCCTTGCGGACCCGGCGTTCCCGCCGCGAGGCAAGCTTATTCTGGTCACTGCAACCACACCCACGGCATCGGGCGAAGGCAAGACAGTGACCTCTATTGGGCTCACGCAGGGCCTGGAGCGGATTGGCAGGCGTGCGATCATCACCTCGCGCGAGCCTTCACTTGGTCCGGTCTTTGGCATGAAAGGCGGAGCTGCCGGCGGAGGGAAGTCGCAGATCGAGCCCAGCCAGAAAATCAACCTTCATTTTCATGGGGATTTTCACGCCATTACCACGGCCCATAATCTGCTGGCGGCATTGGTTGACGCCCACGTCTTTCATGGCAATGACCTGGACCTGGATATCGCCCAGATCACATGGCCACGCACCTTGGACATGAATGACCGCGCCCTGCGCCGCATCAGCATTGATATCGGCGAGAAAAAAGGGGCGCTCACGCGCAACACCGGATTTGTAATTACAGCCGCGTCTGAAGTGATGGCGATCATGGCCCTGGCCAACAGCCTTGAAGACCTGCGCCGCCGGCTGGACGCGATTGTGGTTGGCGTAACGCGTTCAGGCAAACCGGTACGCGCCGCCGATCTAGGCGCTACCGGCGCGATGATGGCGCTGCTGAACGAAGCGATTCTACCCAACTTGGCGCAGACCACGGAAGGCACGCCAGCCATGGTGCATACCGGACCATTCGCAAATATCGCGCACGGCACCAGCAGCGTTATCTCGCACAAAATGGGAGTACGCCTGGCCGACTATGTGGTCAATGAAGCCGGCTTCGCCGCCGATCTGGGGGCGGAAAAATATTTTGACATCGTGATGCGGTCTTCCGGCATAGCTCCAGCATGCGCCGTTCTCGTCACCACCGTCCAAAGCCTACGCAACCAGGGCGAGGGCGATCTGGACCGCGGCGCGCCAAATCTTGTCCGGCACATTCACAACCTCAAGCAGTTTGGCGTGCCGATTGTTGTGGCGCTGAACCGTTTCCCCACGGATACAGAGGCGGACCTGGCCCGTCTGGCCGACTACTGCGCCAAGGCTGGGGCAGTAAGCGCCTTAAGTGAAGCCTTTACCAAAGGTGGAGACGGCGCGGCGGCGCTGGCGCAAAAAGTGGTGGAGACCATTGATAAGAATCCCACCCCCAATGTGCAGCCGATCTATGCTCTTGAGGACTCACCGGAGCAGAAGATTGAAAGTGTGGCCACTAAAATCTATGGGGCTGCGGGAGTGGCGTTTAGTGACAAGGCCAAAGCCAAGATGCAACAGTTTAAAGACTGGGGGTTTGGCAAACTTCCTGTTTGCGTCGCGAAAACGCAGTATTCTTTTTCCGACAATCCCAAGGTACTGGGCGCGCCAACCGGCTGGACGCTCAATATCAATGATGCGTCCCTTTCTTCCGGGGCAGGGTTCATTGTGGCAATTGCCGGAAACATGATGCTGATGCCTGGCTTGCCCAAGGTTTCCCGCGCCGCCAGCGTGGATGTGAATGCGAAAGGCGAGATTACTGGAATCTGAAAACGGCAATATGCGCGGAGAAAAACTGCAGTGGGAGGCAGAGAAATAGCCCTGCGGCTTAAACAGACGGGGCCAGTCCTGTTCCCAGGCCAGTAATCAGGCGCGGCGGCCTCCCAGGGCGCGCGCAGGCAGCATAATGATGGCCCGCAACAACTCAAGCACCCCGCCCACGGCAATGCCGGCGATCCGGAAGGGCAGCAGTAACAACCAGACAAAGGGATACAAAATAACAGCCAGCAAGGCCAGCGGCCAGCACAGCACAAACAAGATGCACCACAGAATGAAAGCCATAGGTCCCTCTGCATAGTTATTACGCCAGGAAGGGCAAAAAGGTTCCGTTGAGTGCGACAGGGATTCTTGTTTTAGAGAGATCGTTTTGGATCAGGGTGTCAAACCACCGCGGAGTTAGAAAGAGGTTTCCGCAGTGGAAATGATTTTAAAAGGTTTGGCGGCAAACGGCAGGTCGATTGCCTCACAGCTATAGGTGATCCGGAATCCGCTGGAGTTGTCTTGCAAATTCAGTGCCGCGCCAGGTTGAAGCAAGAGCGCCCCATTGATGAACCCAGCCGCTCCTGAATTCAGATTGACGTGGCCACCCGCGGATTGTATGACCACAATGCCATTCCAACGCAAAGTTGCATTGGTGATATCAAGCCCGTAGGGAATAACCAGAACTCCATAACCACTCAATCCTATACTCGTGTTCTGCAACGTCAGCGTGGGATCCGTGATGACCACAATTGCTGGATTGGTGCTGGTGCCGTAGCTGGGGGCAAGCGTGGCGGAAGAGACCGCGAAGTAATTCGGCTGGTCGATGCTGGTGCTTACGAGTTGATTGACGGCTGTGATTCCGTTGCTGATGACTTTGCTGGAACGCGGCTGATAAACGCTGGCATCAGTCTGATTGCCTACGCCGCCGGTAAAAGGCGCGATTCCATCTGTAGGCAAAGTCACAACTGGAATCTGCGGTCCAGGTGTAGCTGCGGTGGCCAATAGCTCCGGAGCCGCCAGATCAAGGTTCGTATAACAGGCAGGGTCGGTAGGGTCGCACGATCCGCCGGTGTCCCCCACTCCTGAGGGATCATGGTGATGGTCATGGCCATCATCGCTGCCATCGTCGCCGTCACGGCCCCTGCTGCTTGATCCAGAAGAACCGCTTGGTCCGGTGCTTCCATTGGTGCTGGTGCTGGCGTTGCTGGTAATAAATCGCGGGTCCGCGCCGGTGCCGCGCACCCACCATGAACCGGGTGAACAGATGTTTCCATTCTGGCCTGATCCATCCGCGTTGCAGGTCGAATTTGCATTGTCGACAATGTTTTTGCGGACGAGATTCAAAGCCTGTTCCAGTTGCGCGCTGCCCGTGGCAGTGTCCGTGCCTAAAGGCGCGATGGCAGAACAGCTTCCGCCACTGGCCAGAGTGCCATCTAGTTTGCGCGGACGTCCGTCAATCGCGATGGAGGGAATCCCCGCGTTGGGTGTGCTCAGAACGGGAATGGCGCTGGTTGTGCCCATGGTGACCGTGCCCGGAGGCCGGATGGAAGGAGCTACTACTTCAAAGCGCAACAATTTACGCGATCCGGTTGGCATGCCTGCCTGTGACGTTACCGCCAGAGAAGTCAACATATAGACAGACTGCATTCCATTGGCGTCACAGGATGGATTGGTTCCGCCAGGTGAGAGTTGCTCTGACTGGCCATCCCAGCAAACGGTCGTATCCAAAGGTGCGCTTGTGCCTGTCTGATCAACGAAATAAGGATCGGCGATGCGGTTGGTCTTGAGGTTGATGCGTATCCATTTGTAGCCAAGCTGTGTGGAAGAGACCGCTGAGAGCTGTGGCGGCAAGTTCCAGTTCGGAGTGCCCGGGAGCATCGTACACTTTGCGTCTTTTGGGGCGCCGGAAGCGTAATCATGGCAGAGCTGATCATCAAAATATTGGCTGGCTGGGTCGGTTGGATCAACTGTCTCGCCGCCTGCGGGGTTCAACACATACAACACGCTGTTAGCATTGCCGGGAATGGTCTGCGGAAGCTTGTCTGCCAGACCGTCCGGGTAAGTGGGGGTGGAAGGAACGTTGATGCGGTCGCGGATTTCTTCCAGCCCTGAACGTGCCGCGTAATAGGAGCGCAGGCTGCTGCCGTAATTTGCGTCAATACGCGTTTCTGTATCGGATGCCATGACCATGAACAGCCCAATCGCAGAGAGCAACAACAGCGCGAATAACGCCAGCAATAACGCCATCCCGCGCTCTTTCCGTCCGTTCGCTTTGACAATCAGCATTGCCATTTAATAATTCAACCTCGAGGTGGCTGACATGGACGTGCGTGAGAGCCCGTTGCTTTCTGTATCGCGCTGCGTGAGCAGGCTAAGATTGATTTTTACAGTTTTTATCTCGGGGATTACCGTCTTGCCGAAATCTTTCGAGATATCTACGCCGCTGCCCACATCGGTCACCGGGTTTCCGTTCTGGTCGTAGTACTCAAAAAGGTCTTCACCGGATTGTCCCGGCCCAGTTCCCGGCGGGAGAACATGACTGGTCTCTGTGTAATTCAATGTCGTCGGCTGGCTGAATGGGTCCGCGTCAATCTTCGCAATGGCACTGCGCCGGATGCACGGGCATGTTGGATCGTTGGGATCATTGGCGACATAGGAGATATTCACGCTGTAA
>DATBCN010000629.1:0-4727 GCA_036270475.1 Candidatus Angelobacter sp.
CGCTGGAACAACAATTTGCCGCCCTGAAGCCCTTTGATCCGGACTGCTCCATTGAAATCAGCGGGGGCATCAATCGCCCGCCGATGGAACGGACGGCAGGCACGGTCCGTCTGTTTGCGATGGCCAAAGAAATTGCTGCCGCGCTCGGCATGCCGCTGGAGGAATCCTCAACCGGCGGCGGATCTGACGGAAACTTTACCTCGGCCCTGGGAGTGCCCACGCTTGACGGTTTGGGAGCACTGGGTGAAGGCGCTCATGCCGCTAATGAATCCGTCGTAATCCAGGAGCTTCCCCGGCGCACTGCCCTGCTCGCCAGCCTACTGCAAACACTATGAATCATAAGGATTTATTAGAGAACTTAAGAGTTCTGCCCATAAAGTCCTTAGTTTTCAATGATTCTTTGACTCCCCTGTTTCGTTGACCTACAATCTCTTTTGAAAGCAACCTAAAGAGAGCCGGGAGCGCTTCTGTTATAAGCAACCCTGGATGGAGCGGAACATGTTAGGTGGAAAAATTGGCTGGATGGAACTTCTCATTATTCTGGTGATTGCACTTATTTTCTTTGGTCCCAGCAAGCTGGGCGATCTGGGCAAAGGCCTGGGCGACGCCATCAAGAACTTCAAGGGCGCAATGAAAGAAGGCGAAACACCCGCGGAGCCCCAGCCTGCTGACAAGAAATAGTCACGCAGTTTCATTTGAGTAAACCGTGAGTTCGCAACATCTCTGTCACCAAAGATAGAGGCAATCCCACCACATTGGAGTGTTCCCCCTCAATGCGGTCAGTCCAGAGCGAAGCGCCGCCCTGGATGGCGTAGGCTCCGGCTTTGTCCATAGGTTCATTGCCCGCGACATACTGCTGAATCTCTTCCCCGGTCAGCTCGCGAAAAAATACTTTTGTTGTGCAGGTGCGCGTCTCCATGCGCGTGCCTGGCGCAATCAGGGTAACGGCAGTCGTCACTTCATGGCCGCGCCCGGAGAGCAGACGCAGCATGCGTGTTGCGTCGGCATGGTCTTGCGGCTTGCCCAGTATTTCCCCATCCACAATGACAATCGTGTCCGCGCCCAGCACATGGCCCTGCGGATAAATCGCCGCCACGGCCTGCGCTTTTTCGCGGGAAAGGCGCGTCGCGTATTCAGCCGGCTGCTCGCCGGGAGACCGGTCTTCATTGATGTGCGGCGCGTGGGCCTGGAATGGAATCCCGGCGTCACGCAGTAATTCCATCCGCCGTGGCGAAGACGAAGCTAAAATCAGTTCTGGTTGATTTTGCAGAAGCATCCTCAGGGATATGGCGCCCTTCTCAACATACGTGAACAGCCGCACACTTGGCAAAGCCCCTGCGGTTCCCCTTGGCGCCAGCCTTGCCGGCGATGCTTGCGAATTTCGCCTGTGGGCGCCGGCGGCAAAAACCGTCACGCTGCGCCTGATGAACGAGCACGGACAGCAGGACTTGCCGATGCAGTATGCCGGAGACAATCTTTTTTATCTGCAGGCTTTTGCCCGCGCGGGCAACCGGTACTTCTACATCGTGGACCAGAATAAGCCGGTGCCCGATCCGGTGTCGCGTCTGTTGCCTGAAGGCGTACACGGCCCAACAGAAATTATCGGTCCAGAAAAATTTTCCTGGACTGGGACCGAGGCCGGCTGGCGCGGCCTGTCCCTGCGCGACTATGTGATTTACGAGCTTCACATCGGCACGTTTACCCCGGAAGGCACATTCGATGCCGCCATCGGCAAGCTGCCCTATCTCAAAAAACTCGGCGTCACTGTGATTGAGATCATGCCGGTGGCGGCCTTTCCCGGAACACGCAATTGGGGCTATGACGGCGTTTCTCCCTATGCGGTGCAGGCCAGTTACGGCGGGCCGGATGGACTCAAGCGTCTGGTGAACGCGGCGCATAAGATGGGCCTTGGCGTGATCTTGGATGTGGTCTACAACCACCTGGGTAATGAAGGCAATTATCTGCGCCTGTTTGGGCCGTACTTCACCAACAAACATAAGACGCCATGGGGTGAAGCCGTGAATTTCGATCAGCCCGGCTGCGAAGGCGTGCGCCGTTATTTTGTGGAGAACGCGCTCTACTGGATACGCGAATACCACATGGATGGTCTCCGGCTGGACGCCGTGCAGACGATCAGGGACGAATCGGGAAAACACATTCTGGCGGAGATTGCGGAAGATGTTGCGGCGCTGGCGGCGGAACTTGGCCGCGAAGTCTGTGTGATCGCGGAAACCGACGAGAACGATGAAAAGCTGGTCCGCTCCGCTGGGTCCGGCGGTTTTGGCCTGGACGCAATCTGGAGTGACGATTTTCACCATGCCATCCATGCTTTCTTTACCAGCGAGCGCGAGGGCTATTACCAGGATTTTGGCCACCCATCTGAGATTGCCCGCGCTTTGCAGGATGGCTTTGTCTTTCAGGGCGGGCCTTTCAAATTCTGGGATGGGCGTCCGCGCGGAACCAGCAGCTCCAATATGCCTACACCGGCACATGTAATCTGCATTCAGAACCATGACCAGGTCGGCAATCGCGCCAGGGGTGAGAGATTGACTGCGCTTGTTCCACGCGGAACGCGAATGCTGGCTGCCGCGCTGTTGCTGCTTGCGCCAGAAACTCCGTTGCTTTTTATGGGACAGGAGTATGACGAGCCTGGTCCGTTCCAGTTCTTCACCGACTATGGCGACCCTGCCTTGCAGAAAGCAGTGCGCGAAGGCCGCCAGCAGGAATTTAAAGACTTTGATTTCGCCGGCGGCCATGTTCCCGATCCGCAGGCCCCGGCAACTTTCCAACGCTCAAAGCTGAATTGGCAACTCACCCAGGGCGAAAACTCAATGCTGGATTGGTACACGGCTCTGCTGGCGCTGCGCGGGAAATACATAATAGGCTCAGAGCGCACCTGCAAGGCTGAACTGATAGATGGCGTGATTCACATGCAGCTCCCGCGGGAAGGGCCTGTGCTGAAAGTGTTTGCTCGTATTCAGGGATCGGCGGAATTGCCTGTGTTGAGTGGTACTTGGGAGAAGGCGCTGGCCCGGGAAGAAGATGGGTTTGCGGTGAGTGTGTGGGTGGAAGGGCTGGATGTGCGATAAGTTTTCTGAAATCCCGACACCGAACGGAGAGACAAAACCAGGGGAATACGGTTTCCAATTGATAACAGCATCTCGTTCGGAAATCATAAACTCTGATTTCTTCTCTGTGTCTCCGTGCCTCCGTGGTGGGTTTTATTTCTTGTAGAGTTTAAAAATTCTGTGTTTAACGCACCCCTACCTGCCCCTTCACGGAATCAATCAACTTCTTTGAATCCCAACCGACTCCATCTTTAAACACCAATTCCACATTTTCAATGTCCGCGATCTTTGCAGACGGGTCGCCTTTCACCAGCATAATGTCCGCCTGCTTGCCCGGAACCAGTGAGCCGATATGGCCTTGCTCGCCCAGAAACTGCGCGCCGTTCAGGGTCTGGATCTTGATGGCTTCCAGCGGCGTAAATCCAGCCTCCACCAGCAATTCAACTTCACGCAGGTCGCCAAAACCGGCAATGATTCCGCCGATGCCGGTTGGATCAAGGCCCGCCAGCAAAGTGCCGCCCGCTTTCACAAACGCGCGTTCAAAATCCATTTCCTTCTGGAACATTACCGGCCATGCGCTGTCTTTACTCTGCGCAATTCGGGCGCGGTTGGCCTGATACGCCTTGCGCGCATCATCGCTTAGCAGATCGAGCACCTGCTGCGGCACGTCCGGCCGTGTGGAGACAAATTGCTCAAACACCGGCAGCGTTGAGGTCAGAGCGACGTGTTTCGCGACCATGGTCTTGATCGTGGTCTGGATCGGCTCGCCCGCAATTTCCAGCTTTGATGCCGCCACCATCGCCGCGTTTGGGCTGGGGCACACATCAGGCTTTTTGTCAGGATGAAATTCCGTGTCCACTGTAAGCCCATGTTCCAGATTGTCAATGCCTAACTCAGCGGCCTCACGAAAGCCGATGGAACACAAGTGCCCTGTGACCTTGATGCCGTGCTTGTGCGCCGTGTCAATCACGGCTTTCAATTCGGCGCGGGTAATAAAGTTATAGACCTTGAAAGAGCGCGCGCCTTCCGCCACCCAGTACTCCACGGTGCGGCTGGCGTCTTCCGGCCCATTCAGCGCATGCACCTGCAACAGTGGCAGCCCTTCGCCTTCCATATATGGACCGGTGGCATTGATTTTAGGACCGGGAACCTTGCCCGATTCAACCGCCTTCTTGATTTCCAGGTCGGTGTACGGCTCCATGCTGCCGGTAGTGCGGATAGTCGTCACGCCCAGCGCAAGATAGAGTCGCGGGAAACTGAAAAGCATGTCATGGTAGATCCCATTGCCGGCGGGATAAAAAAGATGGTCATGCATCCCCACCAGTCCGGGGAGCGCCGCGTAGCCAGTAAAGTCCATGCGGTTCGCGTCCGCCGGCACAGGGACTACTCCTGTATTGCCAATGGCGGTGATCTTTCCGTCGGAGATGATGATCGTCTGGTCAGCCTTTGCCGCCGCGCCCGTTCCGTCAATCACGCGTACATGCTCCAGCGCGATCACCGGAGACTGCGCGCGGATAAAGTCTTTGATGGTGGACGCAGGCTGCTGCGGCTGGGCGAAGCACGGCGCAACACAGGAAATAAACGCGAGGGCAGCAAGTAGACAGCGCATGGAAACGGCCTCCAGTGATTCCGGGGAACCATGCAGCATAATCGCAGACT
>DATBCN010000630.1:0-2626 GCA_036270475.1 Candidatus Angelobacter sp.
GAAACACGGACGCGCCAAACGTCCCCAAAAATAGGAGATGATGCCAATGACAAATACCGGAAAACTGCAAATCACAACGCCCTCTGACCGCGAGCTCGCCATGACGCGCGTCTTTAATGCGCCGCGCCGGCTGGTTTTTGAAGCTCTGACAAAACCTGAACTGGTAAAGCAGTGGCTGCTGGGGCCGCCCGGCTGGACCATGCCGGTGTGCGAAATCGACCTGCGCGTGGGCGGCAAATACCGTTACGTATGGCGCAATGTCTCCAACGGCACTGACATGGGAATGGGCGGCGTCTATCGCGAGATCGTTGCGCCAGAGCGGCTCATGGTGACGGAAAAATTTGACCAGGCATGGTATCCGGGTGAAGCCGTGGGCACCAGCGTGTTGACTGAACAGGGCGGCAAGACCACGCTTACACAGACAATGCTTTATGATTCGCGCGAGACGCGAGACGCCGTCCTAAAGAGCCCCATGGAGACGGGTGTGGCCGCAAGTTACGATCGCCTGGAAGATCTGGTGGAGAAGGCGGCGTAACACGTTTATGAATTCAACCCAAAGAACCAGCGAGAAGAGCATGAGCGAAATGCCACAAAAACAAATGGGCCGCAGCATTGTGGCTGTACTTGCGGGATTGATCGTGGGTGCAGCCCTGTCAATCGGCACGGACGCGGTGTTCCATGCCGCACGGGTCTTTCCACCGCTCGGCCAGCCAATGTCCGATGCGTTGTTGCTTCTGGCGACGGTCTACCGCACGATCTATAGCGTAGCGGGCGCTTACATCACGGCCCGTCTTGCTCCCAGGCTGCCCCTGCAACACGCGCTGGCTCTTGGCGCCATCGGTTTTGTGATCTGTGCAGCCGGCGCGTTAGTGGCGTGGAACCGGCCTGAATTCGGTCCTCACTGGTACCCTATCGCGCTCACTGTATTGGCGGTGCCGCAATGCTGGCTGGGAGCAAAACTCTTTATCCTGCGATCATCGGCGTCTACGGCGCGGGGGGCACCAGTCAGGGAATTGTAGTCCGCTAGCGGCGAGGGCAGTGTAGTTTGTCTGGAGTTTTTGCAGACCCAAGACGCCATCTTAGAACTGCCGGCGTTGTTCACTTTTTCTTTCTCGCGGCGTTTTTCTTCATCCGCGCCTTAATCAGTTTGCGGATGAGCGCCGCGGGAATCTTTTTGGCGAGAGGCAGGCGGACGGTGGCGCTGGTGGTTTCATAAGCATTCAGATCAGCGGCGTGCTCTTCCAGGACCGGCGTGGGGACGTAAAGACCGATGTGTTCTTTCCATATGCTGAAGTAAGCCAGCCGTCCATTGTAAAAATAGTAAGGCATGCCATAGCTGAGGCGTTCTTCGGCTGCGGGCGCAGCTTTTTTGATGACGGTACGCAGCTCTTTGAGCTTGCGCTGTGTTTCTTTTGGTGCGGCCGCGATGTAGGCGTCAACGTCTTTGGGCTTTGGATTTTTCATGGATTTTAAACAATTATTCTCTACTATTTTCCCAGGTGCGTCTTTAATTTCTCCCATTCAGTCCCCAAATCTGGATTTTGCACCCCGCGAGATAGAAAGGAAAGTCGCCATGAAAGCAATACTCATTCTGGCCCCGATGTTGTTAGCTTTAGCCACATCTTTGCCGCAGAAAACGCAGGAAGATTTCGGACTACCTGAATTGCATAAGATCAAAACCGCTACTCTGTCGCCGTCTTACAGTTGCCAGTCAGAGGAGCAACGTCATCAGCAGATTAATACTCACTCGCTGTACCTGTCTGATTTCTCTCGACGCACTGGCCAGCATGAACTGCGGCTCAATGGCGCCTGCGACTCGAGAGGTTACTTCGAAAGCATGTCTGGGGGTGGTACTGGCGTGATCGCGGATTTGGGAGAGATACCCCTTGAGAACGTTACCGCCCATCTTATGTTTTATAAGCAGAATATAACCCCCTCCGATTTGTGCACCAAGTTCATGTCACGTGCGTTCGTGCAGGCTGGTCACACTTACGCAGTATTAGCCAGCAGTTCAGAAGTGAGAGCCGTGTTTGTGTTCACGGTGACCGGATATATTCCCAATAAAAGAGTGGATTTGAACTATGTGGTCAAGGATTATCAGGTCTTTGAACTGAAAACGCAATCTCCCGGTTTTAGCTGGGAGAAAGAAAACACTATGTAACCCACGCAAAACGTAAGCAGTTTTACCACGGAGGCGCGGAGAAGATAAATCAGGCGCGCCTTTTTGAGGGTGCGCCTGATGGTTTGTTTGCGAGTGAAATGAGGTCGCGATAGTTGGCGAGAAATCCGGAGGAGAAGGCGCGGGGACTGTGCAGCAACCGCACGGAATCTCTCCGCTCCCTTGCCAACCGAGACCTCCTTTCGCCTTCTCGCCGGACGCGGCTCGTATTTTTCTTCTTATGCACCCACCCTTCTCGGCTCGCATATGCTCGCCTTCAAGGTTGGCTAACTTCTTTTCGCGCCTCCGGCGCTTGGATTTTCGCAGCCCGATCACGGCGATCACCCGACACGGCGGTCCCACTCAGTGCGCCATCGCCCCAGGCCCATCCCCGCCTTTGGGAGGCTTTTTCATCAACAGGATCAGCGGCAGGCAGGCGGCGAACATGATGGCCAGCAGAAAAAAGAC
>DATBCN010000631.1:0-3076 GCA_036270475.1 Candidatus Angelobacter sp.
CGCAAGCGCGGCTGGAATCGTTGGCGGAGTCGTATCCGCTCTATTCCGGCGTGGACGAAGCGCTGTATGAGCTGGGCAGCCTGTATGAGAAAGAAGTTGCCAGCATCAAGAAGCAGAAGGTCCCTGAAGCGATAAAAGAAAAAATGGTGGCGCAGTTTGAAAAGAAGGCGATTGACGCTTATAGCAAGATCGTTACCCGTTATCCGGCCACGGACCGCGTGGGCGATGCGAAGCGCCGGCTGACCGCGCTGAAGGCGCCAGTTCCGGAACCTACTCAGGAAGCGATAGCGGAGAGCAAAGCGGAAGAAGCCAGCCGCGAGAAACTGAAGCTGGTGGCCAAGGTGACAGGCAATTTCAAGAAGCGGCCAAACGTTGCGCCGGCATCCAAGGTGGGTGAACCGAACCTGAGTGATGAGACGGTCAAAAGCGCCCCGGCCATGGTGAACGACCTGACGAACCAGATCAACGGCGTGCAGCCGAGCCAGAACATTGGCGTGCAGGCGGTGGGCACGGGCACGGGAACTCCAGGCGCGAATGAAGCCGCGCCGGGCAGCCAGAAGGCAGCACCCGCCACTGAAGGCACAGCGCCAGCACCGGCACCGGCGCAGGTGAATGAAATCCAGAAATCGGGCACGGGGACGCAAGCTGCCACAGCAGGAAAGACGACAGACAAAGCGGCCCCGGCGGACCCCAAACAGGAATCAAGCAGTAAGAAAAAAGGCAAGAAGGGACTGCGGAAGCTGATTCCATTTTGATGAGAGATTTTTTGCCTCTACGCATTTTTCAATCGGAGACATTCAGGTAACCATAGGGGCTAGTACCTTTGAATGCCGCCAAGATATGCTTGAGGAGGTACTGAGGTGGTGTTTCCATTGACTTCAAAGCTAATTATCAGTAAGTTAGCCCTGTTTCCCGCCTGAAATGAAGGTGTTTTTTAAGTGTCTTTAAGAATCCTATTTGCCGATGACAGCATGACCGCCCAGAACATGGGCAAGAAGATCCTTTCTGAAGCCGGATATGAAGTTGTTGCGGTGAGCAATGGCGCGGCCGCGGTAAAGAAAATCGCGGAGCAGAAACCGGACATCATCATTCTGGACGTCTACATGCCGGGTTATTCCGGACTGGAAGTCTGCGAGAAGGTGCGCGGGTCACTGGATACGCTGAAGACGCCGGTGCTGCTGACCGTGGGCAAGATGGAGCCTTACAAGCCTGAGGACGCCAACCGCGTAAAGGCCGATGGCGTAATCATCAAGCCGTTTGAGGCGAGCGACCTGCTTGCCATTGTGAAGAAATTTGAAGAACGCATTGCGCAGACGCCCCCGCCGCCGATTGTGGAACAAACCGTCCGGCTGGAGCGCCAATATCAGGAAGCGGCGATCACGGCGCCGGAAACGCCCATGGAGCACCACTCCACGGGAAAGACCGGCATGCAGCCGATGGTGGAAGTGCCGGACCACATGGCCAGTTCCGCGGCGTTTACCGACATGCTGGGCGCCGATCTGCCCAGCGTTCCGCAACATTTTGCGGTGAATACTCCCGCGGCAGCCTTTGAAACATCAGTGATTGTGCCGGTTCCGCCGGTGCCGGCAACGGATTACGAGACGCCTGTCGCATGGAAAGAAAAAGACGAAGAGACAGCCGAGCCTGTGGCCGCTGAGCCCATTTCCGCCATGCGTCTGGAAGCCAAGCCCATAGAGGCCGAGCGCTTAGAAGCCGAACGTTTAGAAGCAGAGCCGGTGAAAGCCGAGCCGGAAATTATTGCCACGCCCGTCACAGCCGCGGCTGAGCCTGTGGCAGAAGCTGCCGCGCCCGAGCCGCAACCAGACGCCGCAGGCGGGGAAACAGTTGTCGCCGGGCCATCGCATCAATCGCTTCCGGCGCATCCGCAGTTTATCCCGGTGTTTAAAGAGCCAGAGCAGCCAGTGGAAGCGGCCTCCTATGAGGTAATGCCGACTTCCGCGCCTCCGATTGGCGAAATAGAGATTCCACGCGAGCCGACATTGCAGGAAACAGCCGACGTGACCACACGCAACACCGTGGCGGACCGCGTAGAGCCAGGATTGCTCTCAACCATCGGACAACAGATGGGGACGCGGCCCACAACGCCCAACGCTTTTTCAGCGGAGCATATCTCTGCCGCCGCCCATGAAGAAGCGCCAGCGCAGGTGATGGAAACAGCGGCCCCAGAAAGAGCGCCAGCGGAAATTTCCGCCCCTGAGACTGCGGAAGAGCCGGGCCTGTCCGCTCCCTTGCCGATGATTAACGCGACCTCAGAAGTAAGCGATTCTGATTTTGAAGCGCGTGTTGCGGCCGCCATGGCTGCGTATAGCCATGCCGCCGAGCCCGCATCCGCGCCGACATCGGTGGCGGTGGCGGAAAGCCCTGCGCCCAGCGTTGAGCACGGTGTGGAAGCGGCGCATGTTGCCGCGGAGCCTGTACCGTCATTTGAATACCACACGCAGGCCAGAGCGCCTGAAGCCGCACTAGCGGATCATGCCGCGTCCGTGTCCGCGCGGGAAATTGCAACGGAGCCAGTTTTAGCAAAACCAGTTTTAGCGGAACCAGTTGCAGCAGAGCGGGTTGCAGCGCCAGCAACGCCTGAACAAGTTGCCACCGAGCCCGCGGCGGTCCATGACGCCATAAGCTCGGGCGTGGAAGCTGCTGCTGTTGCCGCCGCAGCGGAAACCGGAGCCGAGCATCACACGATTGCGCAGGCGATCCATCGCGTGATGGAGCGGTTGAAGCCGGAACTGGTGGAAGAGATCATGCGGGAGTTGAAATCGAAGAAATAAGCGGCGGCATGGATCGTTGAATTTTGGATTTTGGATTCGTGGGCTGAAGAATATTGGCTGAAGAGGGGACGCACATTGCGTTCCCTCTTGTACGTTACGGCGAATTTTAACCGGGGGTTGCCCCAGCCAGAAACTCACGACGAAAAAAATAGTGATACCAACTGCAGCGGGCAAAGGCGAATCTAACTTACTACCAATGGACTAGGTCCCTGCTTTGATGGCGTGAGGACCGCCGATCAAAAAAGAAATACGGTCAAAGAGGAGAAGGGAGAAAACGATGCGCC